>DASVNS010000136.1:0-3806 GCA_036383735.1 Phenylobacterium sp.
CAACTCGCGGGCGACGAACGGCAGGGTGACCAGCACGGTGGCCAGCACCAGGCCGGTCGTGGCGAAGATGATCTTGATGTCGTGGTCCATCAGCCACTGGCCGAACCAGCCCTGGGCCCCGAACAGCAGCACCCAGACCAGGCCGGAGACCACCGGCGACATCGAGAACGGTAGGTCGATGAAGGTGACCAGCAGGCTCTTGCCCTTGAATTCGAACCTGGCGATCGACCAGGCGGCGGCGACGCCGAACAGCGCGTTCAGCGGCACGGCGATGGCGGCCACGAGCAGCGTCAGCCGGATCGCCGCCAGGGCGTCGGGCTGGGTCAGGGGCTCGAGATAGGCGGCGAAGCCCTTGGCGAAGGCTTGCTGGAAGACCACGCCCAGCGGCAGCAGGATGAGGCCGCCAAGCACGGCGAGCGTCAGGGCCACGAACAGAGGCGCGATGCCCGGCAGACGGAAGGTCGGGTTCATACGCGTCCCCGGCGGGCCAGGAAGAGCTGCACGCCGTTTACCGCCAGCAGGGCGCCGAACGAAATCGTCAGCATGGCGAGGCCGACCGTGGCGGCGCCCGCATAGTCGTATTGCTCCAGCTTGATCACGATCAGCAGCGGCGCGATCTCGGACTTCATCGGCATGTTGCCGGCAATGAAGATCACGCTGCCGTACTCGCCGACCGCCCGGGCGAAGGCCAGGCTGGAGCCGGAGATCAGGGCCGGCAGCACGGCCGGCAGGACCACGAACCAGAAGCGCTGGAGGTTGGTGGCCCCCAGGGTCTGGGCCGCCTCCTCGACCTCGCGGTCGAGGTCCTGCAGCACCGGCTGGATGGTGCGCACCACGAACGGCAGGCCGATGAACAGGAGCGCGATGTACACCCCGACCGGGGTGTAGGCGGTCTTGATCCCGAGCTTCAGGAAGAGGGCGCCGAGCGGGCCGGTCGGCGCGTAGATCGTGGTCAGCGCGATGCCTGCCACCGCAGTCGGCAGCGCGAACGGCAGGTCCACGAGGGCGTCGATCAGCCGCCGACCCGGAAACTCGTAGCGGGTGAGCGTCCAGGCCACCAGCAGGCCCAGCGGCACATTGGTCAGCGCCGCCAGGAACGCCGCCCCGAAGCTGAGGCGCAGCGAAGCCAGCACCCGCGGGTCGGTCAGGGTCGCCCAAACGCCGGACAACCCGACTTCCCACGGCCGCAGGATCAGGGCGATCAGGGGCAGGAGGACGACCAACCCGAGGTAGGTCAGCGTCCAGCCCATGGCGAGGGGGAAGCCCGGCAGGATGCTGGGCTGCTTCCAACGCGTTCGAGGCTTCCCCGCCAGGGGCGCCAATGCGGCTGCCGTCATGAGGTCCTTAGCGCTTGTAGATGCGGTCGAAGACGCCGCCGTCGGCGAAGTGTTCCGCCTGGGCCTTCTTCCAGCCGCCGAACTGGCCGTCGATGGTGACCAGCGGGATGTTCTTGAACTTTGACGCGTATTTGGCGGCCGCTTGCGCGCTGCGCGGCCGGTAGTGGTTCTTGCCGATCAGGTCCTGGGCCAGGGGGCTGTAGAGGAAGTTCAGGTAACCTTCGGCA
Organism: Phenylobacterium sp.; assembly: GCA_036383735.1. Classification (GTDB taxonomy): domain Bacteria; phylum Pseudomonadota; class Alphaproteobacteria; order Caulobacterales; family Caulobacteraceae; genus Phenylobacterium. The sequence continues at coordinate 1,565 of DASVNS010000136.1, forward strand.
TACACGCGCGTCTTGTGGCGGTCGACATTCTTGTCCACCAGCGCCACGGTCGGCTCGGCCAGGATCGACAGGCTCGGATAGACGATGTCGAATTTGTCGCCGAATTCGGTGCGCGACAGGAACGCCTCGTTCTCCCACGCCAGCAGCACGTCGCCGATCCCACGTTCCGCAAAGGTGGTCGTGGCGCCGCGAGCCCCGGTGTCGAGCACCGGCACGTTCTTGTACAGCTTGGCGAGGAAGGCTTGCGCCGTCGCCGGCGTACCGCCCGGCTGCTTCAGGGCCCACGCATAGGCCGCCAGGTGGTTCCAGCGCGCGCCGCCCGAGGTCTTGGGGTTCGGCGTGATGACACCGATGCCCGGTTTGATCAGGTCGCCCCAATCGCGGATCTTCCAGGGGTTTCCCTTCCGCACGAGCAGCACGATGGTCGAGGTGTAGGGCGCGGAGTTGTTCGGCAGGCGGCTCTGCCAGTTGGCGGGGAGCAGCTTTGCGCGAGCCGCGATCTCGTCGATGTCATAGGCCAGCGCGAGGGTCACCACGTCGGCCTGAAGGCCGTCGATCACCGCGCGCGCCTGGCGGCCGGAGCCCCCGTGGCTCTGGTTGATCGCCAACGTCTGGCCGGTCTTGCCTTTCCAGTAGTCGACGAAGGCGGCGTTGATGTCCTTGTAGAGTTCGCGCGTCGGGTCGTAGCTGACGTTCAGCAGCGTGACGCCCTTGCCTTGCGCGCCGGCCAGTCCGGGCAGGGCCAGGGCCCCAGCTCCAGCGGCGGCGCCGGCAATCAGGCGACGACGGTCGAGGGTGAAGTCGAGGGTCATTTTACGTAAATCCCTGCGGTTCGCGGTTAGAACGCATACTGGGTGCGGAAGGACCAGATATTCAGGTCCTGGCCGATCTGGACGCCGGCCGGCGGCGTGAGCGCGCCGGCGCCGAAGGCGGTTCCGCCCGGCGACAGACGATCCACCTCGACATGCTGGTAGTCGGCAAGGAACCGCACATTGTTGTTGGGGTACCAGTTCAGGCCGATCGTGAAGGCCTGTTGCTCGCCGCCGCGGATCGCCGAGGCGACCTGTGCCGCGCCGGCTGCGCCCTGGCGGAAGTTCAGGTCGAGGTCGGAGTAGCGCGCAGCGATCTCCCACACGCCCCATTGCTTCGAACGCGGATCGAACGGCTTCTCCACGCGCGGCGCATCGAAGGTCGCCGTGGCGATGCCGTAGCGCCGGGCTTCGCCGGTCAGCGTCCAGGCGCCCTGCACGTACCAGCCGTTGAACTTGGGGTTGGCCAGGGCGCCCTTCCGATCGACCTCGATGCCGTAGTACTCGCCCTGCAGGGTGAACTGCTTCCATTGGCCCGCCAGCTCGACGCCCCAAGCGGTGAGGTCATTGGCGTCGATATTGCCAGTGTCGACCAGGCGCGTGCCGTCGACGCGGATCTCCGGCCGGTCGCGCAGGCGGACCGGCGTGGCCGCGGCCTGGGCCACGTTCGGGCCGGTGGCCGCCGGGTTCACGACATAGACCAGGTCCGCCCCCACGTGGATCAGGCTGTCCTGCGTCTTGAACGGTACGTAGGCGACGCGGCTGACGACCGCGAGCTGCTCGTCGAAGGTCTGCGTACCGATGACGTTGCCCGAAATGGCGGTCGAGAAGTTCCAGCGCTCGCCGTTGCCGAACACGCCGGCCGCTGTGCGGCCGTCGCCTGACGCAATGCCGCGCACCGTTTCCGAGGGCGAGGCGCGCTCTGGGAAGAGCGAGCCGTTGGTGGAGGCCGCCTCTTCCATGCCGGAGGGCGGCGAGAAGGCGCCCACCCGGAAGCGCACCGGCGCAAAGCCCGCGTACTCGACCCAGGCCGCGGAGATCTTGCCCGGCTCCTCGTTTCCGGCCCCGCCGAAGTCGTAGAGGAAGTTGTAGTTCCAGACGCCCCAGGCCTTGCCCTCGATGCCCAGGCGGGCCCGACGGAAGTTGGCCCCGTCATTCAGGTCGCGAGCACGATCGGCTTCCGCCGCATCACCCAGTGACCCGCGGCGGAAATCCGTGGCCAGCGGGCCCGGCCGCCGCTGGTCGTACTGGGCGGCATCCAGTTGCAAGACACCGCGGAGCGAGGCGGTGAACTGACCGTCGCCGGTCGCGAAGGTCGGCCGGCCGTTCGCCAGCGAGACGGTCGTGGCGTTGACCTGGTCCCGGATGGCCTGGTCGGACCCGGCCGACTGCGCCTTCAGGTCCAGGATCTGCGCCTCGAGGTCGGTATTGCG
>DASVNS010000137.1:0-5594 GCA_036383735.1 Phenylobacterium sp.
AACGCGGCAAACGCCTCTGCCCGCGGGGCGAAGGCCACGTAGACGCCATCGATGCCCGCCGCGGCCAGCCAGGCGTTGTGCAACACCGGCGACAACGAATGGGCGATCGGCTGGCCTACCACCCCGGCGACTACCGTCGCAGCGTTGATCATGCCCGCAGCTCGCCGTGTTGGCGCAGCAGGTCCATCAATCCCATCAGCGGCAGGCCCAGGATCGCGAAATAGTCGCCCTCGATCCGCGAGAACAGCTGCGCGCCCGGCCCCTCGAGGCGGTAGCAGCCGACGGACCCCAACGCGTTTGGGCCTTCCGTCTCCAGATAGGCCTCCAGGAAGGCGTCTGAGAAATCGCGCATGGTCAGGCTGGCGGTCACCACCTCCCGCCAGATCGGCGCGCCGTCGCGGGCCACCACCACGGCTGAGTGCAGCTTGTGGGTCTTGCCGCGCAGCAGCTTCAGGCGCTCGCGCGCCGCCTCCAGGCTTTCGGCCTTGTCATAGAGCGTCCCGTCGAGGTCGAGGGTCTGGTCGGACCCGACCACCAGGCCGGGCCTGCCTCGCGACACCCGGATCGCCTTCAGCTCAGCCAGGGCATCGGCGATGTCGCGCGGCCCATGGCCCTCGGCCAGCAGGGAGGTCTTGACCGACTCCTCGTCCACGCCGGCGACGGTCGCCTCGTAGGCTACGCCCGCCCCATCCAGCACGGCCCGGCGCGCCGCGCTCTTCGAGGCCAGTATAACGGTCATCCCAGCACCTCGACTTGCCCATGGCCGCGCGACAGCAGGTTCAGCACCGCCGCGGCCGTCTCTTCCACCGAACGGCGGGTGACGTCGATGGTCGGGAAGCTGTGGCGCTCATAGAGGCGTCGCGCGGCGATGATCTCGTCGCGCACGGTGTCCTGGTCGATATAGGTCGACTCCCGGTTCTCGTTCAGGCTGAGCAGGCGGTTCCGGCGGATCTGGATCAACCGGTCCGGCGAGATCAACAGGCCGACGATCAGGGTCTTCTTCAGTTGGAACAGCTTTTCCGGCAGCGGTCGCCCGGGCACCAGCGGCACGTTCGCCGCCCGCACGCCGCGATGGGCCAGGTAGATGCATGTGGGCGTCTTCGAGGTTCGCGACACGCCCAGCAGCACCACGTCGGCCTGGTCCAGATCCTGGCCCCCCTGGCCGTCGTCGTGGCCGATGGCGTAGTTCAGGGCGTCCATCCGGTTGAAGTAGTCGTTGTCCAGTCGCAGATGCGCGCCCACCCGGCTGGTGGTCGCCGCCCCCAGGTAGCGCTGCATGGCGCTGACCAGCGGATCCAGCGCCGGGAGGCAGGGCATGTCCAACTTGCGGCAGCCCTCCTCCAGCGCCTCGCGCAGCCCCTCGTCGACGATGGTGTGCAGGACGATCCCCGGCGCCTCCTCGATGTCGGCCAACGCACGGTCGAGCTGCCGTTGCGAACGGACCAGGGCGTAGATGTGCTCGATCGGCAGCACGTTCTCGAAACGGGCGCACACCGCGCGCGCCATGGCGTTCAGCGTCTCCCCGGTCGAGTCCGACACCAGGTGGACATGGAAGTAGGTCGCAAGTCTGGGCGGCGGCGAGTTCGGCACGGGGGCTCCGAGAAATATGCCTGGGGACGGTTGCTGTGGATTCACTCTTAGCGAAGCTCGGCGCGGATGGGGATAGATCTGGATCGAAAGCCGCGGCCCGCCGGACCGGTGGGTACGCGGGGATGAAAGCGGCGGTTAACCATCTGTTAACCCCCAGGCCGATGCGGCGGGGCGCCGATCCGGGGCTCCATTCCGACAACGGTCGGGATTGCAGGTCCCGGCCGCCGTTCTCCCCGAAGTTCTTACTGAATCCTTAATTAACGTCAGGGGCGCTGCGGGTCGTCCCCGTGACTCACCGGCCTGTATGGATCGACCCGCCGGCTTGGAACAGCCTGGGGACGGCCGGTGGGTTGTCAAAGGATCGTCAAGGTTTTCCCCGCTGCTGACAGGCCCTATCCCTCCTGCTCCAATCCTCTTCGAGAATCTTCTAGATTGAAGTGAAGTCGGGCTTGGCGGGCAGCCCTTGAGCCTTGGGGTCCGGCAGGGTTTAAGTCGGCGCCATGACGACCCCCACGCCCCGCCTGCTCCGCGTCCTCGCCGGAGAAACCCTGGACCGACCGCCGGTGTGGTTCATGCGCCAGGCGGGCCGCTCGTTGCCCGAGTATCGTGAGCTGCGCGGCCGGGCGAAGGACTTCATCGCCTTCTGCTTCGACCCGGAGATGGCGGCCGAGGCGACAATGCAGCCCATGCGGCGCTTTCCCATGGACGCCGCCATCGTCTTTGCCGACATCCTGCTGATCCCGCTGGCGCTGGGCCAGGACGTCTGGTTCGAGGCAGGCGAAGGACCTAGGCTGGGCGAGTTGCCGACGATCGGGGCGCTGCAGGACGCCATCGAGGGTTCGACCGCTAGGCTTTCCAACATCGGCGAGACGCTGAGCCGGGTCCGCGCCGAGCTGGAGCCCGACCGCGCCCTGATCGGCTTCGCTGGCGCGCCCTGGACGGTGGCCACCTACATGCTGGAGGGACGCGGATCGCAGCGTGAGGCCGCGCGAACCTATGCCTACCGGAACCCCGAGCAGCTGGACGCCCTGCTGGATGTGCTGGTCGAGGCGACGGCCCGCTATCTGGTGATGCAGGCGAAATCAGGCGCCCAGGCGCTGAAGCTGTTCGAGAGCTGGGCCGACAACCTGGCCGAGGACGTGTTCGAGCGCATCGTCATCGGACCCCACCGCCGCATTGTGGAGAAGGTCCGGGCGGCCGGGGTCGACACCCCCTTCATCGGCTTCCCGCGCAGCGCCGGCGCGCTGGTCGAGCGCTACGCTGCAGAGGTTCCGGTCCAGGCCGTGGCCCTCGACACCCAGGCCAGCGCTGCGCTGGGCCGGCGCATCCAGGCTGGCGGCCAGGCGGTCCAAGGCGCGCTCGACAACCTGCTGCTGCTGGCCGGCGGCCCGGGCCTGGACGCGCGGGTTGAGGGCTTGCTCGAACAGTGGAGCGGTGGCCCCTACATCTTCAACCTTGGCCACGGCGTGATGCCTGAGACGCCGGTGGAGCACATTGCCCGCGTCGTCGAACGGATCACGGGCAAGCCCTCCAAGGCGATTGCGGCATGAGTTTCCTTTCCCACGAAGTGGGAGAGGGGGATCATTCGCCGAAGAGCGAATGGTGGAGAGGGAAAGCCGCAAGCACGGCATCTGGTCCTTTCCCTCTCCACCACGCCCTCTACGGGGCGCGGTCCCCCTCTCCCGCCAAAGGCGGGAAAGGAAGGCGTTCGGCATGAAACTCGCCGTCGTGCTCTTCAACCTGGGGGGTCCCGATAGCCTGGACGCCGTACGGCCGTTCCTGTTCAACCTGTTCCGCGACCCGGCGATCATCCAGCTGCCGGCCATCGCGCGCTATCCCCTGGCGGCGCTGATCTCCACCACCCGCAACAGGACCGCTCAGGCCAACTACGCCATCATGGGCGGCCGCTCGCCCCTGCTGCCGGAAACCGAGGCCCAGGCTGCGAAGCTGGAGGCCGAGCTGAAGGCCCAGGGTCACGACGCCCGGGTGTTCATCGCCATGCGGTACTGGAAGCCGTTCGCTCGCGAGGCCGCGGAGCAGGTCGCCGCCTTCGCCCCCGACGAGATCGTCCTGCTGCCGCTCTATCCGCAGTACTCGACCACGACCTCCGGGTCGTCGCTGCAGGACTGGGCGCGGGTCTACAAAGGGTCGGGGCGCAGCCGCGCGGTCTGCTGCTATCCGACCACCTCGGGCCTGACGCAGGCGCATGCCGCGGAGATCCGCCGGGTCTGGGAGGCCGCCGGCCGGCCGGCCAATGTGCGCCTGCTGTTCTCCGCGCACGGCCTGCCGCAACAGGTCATCGACGCGGGCGATCCCTATCAGGCGCAGATCGAGGCGACGGCGGCTGCCGTGGCCGCGTTGCTGCCCGAGTTGCCGGATTGGCGGGTCTGCTACCAGAGCCGGGTGGGGCGCCTGGAATGGCTCAAGCCCTCGACCGAGGATGCGATCCGCGCAGCCGCCGCCGATGGCCGGGGCGTGCTGGTCTCGCCGATCGCTTTCGTGTCCGAGCACGTGGAGACCCTGGTCGAGCTGGACCACGAATACGCCGAGCTGGCCGCCGGCCTGGGCCTGACGCCCTATCTGCGGGCCCGGACGCCGGGCGTCGGCGCTCCGTTCATCGCCGACCTGGCCCAGGCGGTCGCCGGCGCCTTGCCCCGCCAGGGCGTGGCGCCGCATGGCGGCTGGCGTTGCCCCGTGGGTCTTGGCAAGTGCGCATGCCGGGGCGACAAGGCCGCATGAACTGGTTCGACCTGCTCCGCGGCCTGCACATCATCGCGGTGATCGCGTGGATGGCGGGGATGATGTACCTGCCCCGGCTGTTCGCCTACCACACCGAGACCGCGCCGCCCGGCAGCGAGTTCGACGCCCACTTCCAGGTGTGGGAACGCAAACTGTTGAAGATCATCATCAATCCCGCCATGGCCATCACCTGGCTTCTGGGCGTCAGCCTGGTCCTTTGGCATGTCTACGGGGCCAAGGAAGGCTGGGGGTTCCTCTTGCAGCCATGGATGATGACCAAGCTGGCGGCGGTGCTGTTCATCTCTGGCTGGCACGGGTTCCTGGCCGGAGCGGCGAAGAAGTTCGTCGCGGGCCAGCGCCCCAGGTCCGCGAAATTCTGGCGCGCCACCAACGAGCTTCCGTTCCTGGCCGCGGTGGTCGCCGTCCTGGCGGTGACCCTTCAATTCGGCCAGCGGTGACCGATCTGGAAAGTTCCTCCCCTTCGGGGGAGCTGTCGGCGAACGCCGACTGAGGGGGCTTCCGCCCAATCGGCAGCTCTGTTCGCGGCGGCGCTTTCTGAGCGGAAGCCCCCTCCGGCGCTTCGCGCCACCTCCCCCGACGGGGAGGAATGCTTGACCCCGAGCGCGGGACATGGTTCCCCTCAGCGACGCGTCGGCCTCCGGCGCGCCCCGCCTTATCTCCGGCTCCGCGCGGCCTGTGTCGCCAGTCGGCTCCCAGAAGACCTCCACAACGGCGCTCGACGGCGCCCACATTCTCCCCGCCGCACCCGGACTCTGTTCGGGGCGCGTGAATTCTGAAGTGAAATCAATGTCTGACGAAAACATCGACGTTCCCGAGACCGAAGTCGAGACCCTGGGCGAGAGCCTGGAGTCGCAAATGGCCGCCGACGAAAGCGCCGGCGAACCCGAGAACGACGAGCCGAGCGAGGCCTCCAAGGCCATTGCCGCCATGGGCCTCCTGCGCATGAGCCTGCAGGAGTTGAAGGACAAGTCGCCCGCCGACCTGCTGGCCTTCGCCGAACAGCTGGAAATCGAATCCGCGAACTCCATGCGCAAGCAGGACATGATGTTCGCGATCCTCAAGGTGCTGGCTGAAGAGGGCGTCGCCATCTCTGGGTCCGGCACCCTGGAAGTGGTGCAGGACGGCTTCGGCTTCCTGCGCTCGCCGGAAGCCAACTACCTGCCAGGCCCCGACGACATCTATGTCAGCCCCTCGCAGATCCGGAAGTTCGGCCTGCGCACCGGCGATACCGTGGACGGCGAGGT
>DASVNS010000138.1:0-3770 GCA_036383735.1 Phenylobacterium sp.
GGGAAAGCGGCCCGATGCGCGGAGCGCGAGTGGCCGATGGGGGAAGTGCGAAGGAAGACTTCCCCCATCGGCGACTCGCCCCTGCCGGGGCTTCGCGCCGCTTTCCCCCGGAAGGGGGAAGCTGGGAAGCGATCAGGTCCCCAACAGCCTCTAACCGCCGCCGGCGCCGCGGTGGAAGCTCTCGACCAGGCTGCCGCAGACGAGCCGCCAACCGTCCACCAGGACGAAGAAGATCAGCTTGAAGGGCATGCTGACCACCACGGGCGGCAGCATCATCATCCCCATGCTCATCAGCACACTGGCCACGACGAGGTCGATGACCAGGAACGGGATGAAAAGCAGGAAGCCGATCTCGAAGGCGCGCTTCAGCTCCGAGATCATGAAGGCGGGCGTGACCACGCGGATCGGAATGTCCTGCAGGTTCGCCGGCCGCGGGATCTTGGACAGACGCATGAACAGCGCCAGGTCCTCGCGGTCCACCTGGGTCAGCATGAACTGCTTCACCGGACCCCCGGCGGCGTCGAAGGCGGCCGGCAGTTCCATTTGCTGTTCCAGCAGCGGGCGGACGCCTTCGTTGTACGAACGCTCGAAGGTGGGGCCCATCACGATGGCGGTCAGGAACAGGCTGAGCGAGATGATCACCGCGTTCGGCGGGCTCTGCTGCAGGCCGAGCGCCGTGCGCAGCAGCGACAGCACCACGACGATCCGCACGAAGGACGTGGTCATGATCACGATGGACGGAGCCAGCGACAGCACCGTCAACAGCCCGACCAGCTGGACCACCCGCTCGGTCAGGCCCGCGCCGGTGCCCAGGTTGACGTTCAACGCCTGAGCCGCGGCGGCCGCGGGGAAGATCATGGCCGCCGCCGTGGTCATGGCGGCGATCAGGGCGGCGCGCCGCCAGTCCTCGGCGGGGAGGGTGCGGATCGCCTTCCACAGCTCAAGCATCAGGCGCGATCCTTCCGGGGCAGTTCACCTAGCACCTGGCCCTCGCCCAGCAGGATCAGCTGCTCGCGTCCGTCGCATTCGACGATGAGGATGCGACGCGCCGGATCCAGCACCAGGCTCTCGACGATCCGGAGCCTGCGGTCCTTCCGCTGGTTCGACAGGCGCGCGATGGCGTCCGGCCCATACTTGCGGAGCGCGACGGCGGCGAGCCCGACCAGCCCCAGGGTGAGCACCAGGGCGAAGACGGCTCTGAGGAAATTGGAAATATCCATGGGCGACGCTTCTGCGGGCGGAAACCAACGTCATTCGCCATTGAGTCTCTTAAGCGCGGATTAACCCTGTTGACTAAGGATCAGGTCCCATGAACCTGGCTGAAATTCCGCTCTTCTCGATGCTTCGGGGCCGCATGGGCTATCTGGCCGAGCGCCAGAAGGTCATCGCGGAAAACGTCGCCAACAGCGAGACCGCCAGGTTCGTCCCGAGCGACATGAAGCCCTTCAGCTTCGACGCCCGCGTACAGGCCCAGCAGATGACCCAGCCGGGCGGCGGCGGCGGGATGATGGCCGCCACCCAGCCAGGTCATATCGCGCCGCCGAACCAGCGCGGCGGCCTGGGATCGCAATACAAGACCACGAAGTCTCCCGACTCCGAGACCACCCTGAACGGCAATGCCGTGGTGCTCGAGGACGAGATGATCAAGATGAACGACGCGCGGATGAACTACGACGCCGCCATCAGCTTCTACCAGAAGTCCATGAACCTGCTGCGCATGGCTGCGCGTCGGCCCGGCAGCTAGGAGACCGTAGATGCCCGACATCAGGCCCGTTTCCGGCGTCGCCCAGGCCGTGGCCGCCTCGGCGCTGCGCGCCCAGCAGGCGCGCATGCGGATCATCGCCGAGAACCTGGCGAACGCCGACTCGACCTCCAAGACCGCCGGCGGAGATCCCTATCGACGCCAGGCGCCGATCTTCGAGCCCACCAAGGTGGCCGGCGCCAAGGGCGTGCGGATGGCCAAGGTGGAGCCGGACCAGACGGAGTTCCGCCAGGAATACCAGCCCGGCCACCCGTCGGCGGACGCGAAGGGCTATGTGAAGCTGCCCAACGTGAACTCCCTGGTCGAGGCCATGGACATGCGCGAGGCCCAGCGCGCCTACGAAGCCAACCTGAACGTGATCGAGACGGCGCGCGCCATGGAGATGCGCACCCTCGATCTGCTCAAGAAGTAGGGCCTGACCGATGATGACCCCGCTCGCCGCCGCCAAGGCCTATGCCGCCGCCCAGAAGGGTATGGGTGTCGGCGACAGCATCGGATCGTCCGCGACCCAGGCCCCGGCGCAGGGCGGCTTCGGCGACATCCTGAAGTCGGCGATGAGCGATGCGGTCCACGCATCCAAGCACGCCGAGCACCAGATGGCGGCGCAGGTGGCCGGCAAGACCGAGCTGGTCGACGTGGTCACCGCCATCTCGGCCGCCGAGGCCAGCCTGGAAACCGTGATGGCCGTCCGCGACCAGGTGATCTCGGCCTACCAGGAAATCATGCGGATGCCGATCTGAGGCTGAAGCGACTGATCCCCAGGAGAGCGGGGATCCAGACCGGCCCCCAAACCCCAGCTATCTGACTTCCGCGCAGGCCACGCGGGCGCCCGCGCCGCCGATCGGCTGGCTCTGGTGGTCGTCGGCCCCGGCGTGGATCAGCACGGCCGAGCCGTCCGCATCCTTCAGGGCCGCCAGCGTGATCAGCGACGAGAACACCTCGGTCGCGCCGGTCCCGTCCGCCGCCACATAGAGGTTCGGCAGGTCGCCGGTCTCGTTGGCCTTGGGGTTCAGCAGGCCATGCACCCGGTCGCCGCCGCCGCCGTGCGTGTGGCCGCCGGCCGAGGTGAAGTCCGACTTCGAGCAGTCCGCCTTCTCGTGAAGGTGCAGCCCGTGCCAGCCGGGCGTCAGGCCCTTCGCCTCCACCTTCAGCAGCACGCCCTTCGGCGCCTCGACCAAGGTCACCTTGCCGACCACCTGGCCGGTTCCGTTCTTCAACTCGGCGGTCGTGGGGGGCGCCTGGGCGATGGCGGCGGAGGCCGACAGGGCGATGACGGCGGTGAGGGCAAGCAGGCGGGGGGACATGGGCGGCTCCGGTTCAGTTCGGCGCCAACGGTACGTCCGCTTGCCGGCTCCCCCAAGCCTCGACGAGGTGGTACGCCTGAGCCATGGCCGCACCCATGATCGAACTGAGAGGCGTGTCCAAGCGCTACGGCGGACACGCGGCCCTCGAAGGCGTCGGGCTATCGGTGGCCGACGGCGAGTTCGTGGCCCTGGTCGGCGGGTCGGGATCGGGCAAGACGACCTTGCTCAAGATCGTCAACGGCCTGATCGGCCCGGATATCGGACAGGTCGCGGTGGCCGGGGAGGACGTGGCCAAGGCCGAGCCGCACCTGCTGCGCCGGCGCATCGGGTATGTCTTCCAGGAAGTGGGCCTGTTCCCGCATCTGACGGTCGCCGAGAACATCGGCGTCACGCCGCGGCTGCTGGGCTGGGACAAGGCGCGGATCGCCGCACGCGTCGCAGAGCTGCTCTCGCTGGTCGATCTGCCCCCCGCCGTGGCGGGCAGGCCGCCTGGCGCGCTCTCGGGCGGCCAGCGCCAGCGGGTCGGCGTGGCCCGCGCGCTCGCGGCCCAGCCGTCGCTGATGCTGATGGACGAGCCCTTCGGCGCCCTGGACCCCTTGACGCGCGACGCCCTGGGGGCCGACTACCGCGCGCTTCACGAACGCCTCGGGCTGACGACGGTCATGGTGACGCACGACATGGCTGAGGCCGTGCTGCTGGCCGAC
>DASVNS010000139.1:0-5670 GCA_036383735.1 Phenylobacterium sp.
CCACCGCGAAGCCTTGCTCGCCGGCGGGACAGACAATGGCGGCCCAGGGCTGCGTCCTCACTACCACCCCGGTTATTACGGGGCGTTCGTATTGGACCCCGATGGCCATAACATCGAGGCTGTGTTTCATGATCGGCCAGCCGGTTAAGTCGGCTCGCCACCCGTCTCAGCCATTGGCAGCGTCTGCTTACCTCCCCCGCGAAGCGGCGGGAGGTAGGGTGACGCGGCGTGGTGTCGTGCGCACTTTCGCAGCTTGGCGGCTGGCCCTACTTAGGCGCCATGACGGACGCCCCCGCCGAGGACCGCTTCGACCTTTCGACGCCCTTTGGGCGAGCGAAGACGTACCTGGACTATCTCTGGAACGACCACGCCTACCTGCGGCTGGGCTTCTCCAACGCCCACTGGATCTCGGACGAGCTGGTGCGCGCCAACCAGCCGTGGCCGCACCAGATCGCCGAGTGGAAGGCGCGCGGGATCAAGACGATCGTCAACCTGCGCGGCGGGTTCGACGCCAGTTTCCATGCCCTGGAGAAGGACGCTTGCGAGCGGCTGGGGCTGAACTTCGTCAACTTCACGATCACCTCGCGCGAGGTCCCGTCGCGTGAGCGGGTGCTGGGCGCGAGGCGGCTGTTCGAGACCCTGGAGTATCCGGCGCTGATGCACTGCAAGTCCGGCGCGGACCGGGCGGGCATCATGAGCGTGCTCTACATGCACTTTCGCAAGGGCAAGACGATCCGCGAGGCGCTGGAGCAGCTGTCGCTCCGCTACCTGCACATCCGCCACGGCAAGACCGGCGTGCTGGACTACACCTTCGCTCGCTATCTCACCGAGGGCGAGCCGGCGGGGATGAGTTTCCTGGAATGGGTCGAGAGCCCGCTATACGACCCGGCGGGCATGAAGGCCGAGTTCCGCACCAACATGTGGGGAAACCTGCTCACCGAGACGGTGCTGCGGCGGGAATAGGACGGCTCTTTTCCTTTCCCGCAGAATGCGGGAGAGGGACCGCCCGCCGGAGAGCGGGTGGTGGAGAGGGAAGGCCCCGTTCTCCGAGTGTTTGGGCGCCGATCTATCCGCCGAGTCTGAGGCTTGCCCTCTCCACCACGCCCTCTGCGGGGCGCGGTCCCTCTCCCGCTGCGCGGGAAAGGAAATTCTAGTGCTCGTGGTGGTCGTCCGTGTGCGGGTCGAGCAGCTTGTGGGCGTGGATGATGAAGTAGCGCATCAAGGCGTTGTCGACGGTCTGCTGGGCCTTCGCCAGCCAGGCGCGGCGCGCGTCCCGATAGGTCGGGAAGGCGCCGACCAGGTCGACCTTGGTCAGGTCGCGAAATTCAGGCGTGCCTTCGAGAGACTTCAGCTCGCCGCCGATCACCAGGTGAAGAAGCTGTTTGTCGAGCATGGTTGAGGCCGTTTGGGCTGAGGTCAATTCCGTGCGCCAATATGCCTGACACGCTGGAGGATCAATGGCGTAAGCGCCGGCGTGCAGCAGACCAGGCTGGCCTGCGACGGTCGCGCCCGATTGTAGCGAAAGGCGGCGCCGGTGTGGTCGCCGACGAAGCAGCCGGCCTCGCGCGCGATCAGGTCGCCCGCCGCCACGTCCCAGTCGGCCTTGCGCACCGGAGCCACCGCGGCGTCGAACTCGCCGGCGCCCACCAGGCACATGCGATACGCGGTGGAATTGCGCTGTTCGATCCGCATGGCCGGCCACGCCTCGGGCCATGCCGGGTGCGCGAACATCTGCGGATTGCCGACCATGCCGCAGTCTTCGAGCACGCTGGCGGCGCTATGGCGGATCGGGACGCCGTTGAGGGTGGCGCCGGCGCCGGCCCGGGCGGCATAGACCTCGTGACGTTCCGGCGCATAGACCACGGCGGCGACCGGCAGCCCGTCCTCGACCACGGCGATCGCCACCGACCACCAGGGCCGGTCGTTCAGGAAGGCCCGCGTGCCGTCGATCGGGTCGACCACGAAGATCCGGCGGTGGTTCAGGCGCTGGGCGTCGTCGGCCGTCTCTTCCGAGAGCCAGCCATAGCCCGGCCGCGCGGCGCGAAGCCGGTCCGTCAGCAAGCGGTCGGCGGCGAGGTCGGCGTTGGTCACCGGCGTGCCGTCGTCCTCCTTGTACTCGATCTCCAGCCCCTCGCGACGGAGGCTGAGGGCCAGATCGCCAGCTTCGCGGGCTGCGTCGAGGATCAGGGCGAGGTCGTCGGTCATAGACCCGCGATGGCGAGCGCGTCGACCAGCAGCGAGGGCGCGTTCGAAGACCCGCGGATCTCCAGGTCGGAGCCGGGAACCACGCGGCGGAAGATGTCGAGCAGGTTGCCCGCCACGGTGATTTCGTTGACCGGATAGGCGATCTCGCCGCCTTCGAACCAGAAGCCCGAACAGCCCACCGACCAGTCGCCGGTGTTGCCGTTCAGCGAGGGTCCGAACATCGAGGTGATGAGGAGGCCCGCGCCCGCATCCTTCATCAGGTCGGCCTGGTCCTTCTCGCCCGGCGTGAAGGTGAGGTTGGAGGTGGAAACGCCGGGCGGCCCGGCCAGGCCGCGCGAGGCGTGGCCGGTGGTGGTCAGGCCGAGCTGACGGGCCGCGGACGAATTCAGCAGCCAGGTGGTCAGCACGCCGTCGTCGATCAGGTTCCGCTTGTCGTTGGCGACGCCCTCATCGTCGAAGGGCGAGGAGCCCAGGCCGCGCGGCCGGTGGGGATCGTCGACCACATAGATGCCCTTGGCGAAGATCTGTTCGCCCAGCTTGCCCTTCAGGAACGATGTGCCGCGGGCGATCGAGGGGCCGGAGATGGCGCCGATCAGCGGGCTCATCAGCGAGCCGGCCAGGCGGTTCTCGAAGATCACCGGCGCGGTGGTGGAGGCGATCTTGCGCGCGCCCAGCCGCTGGGCGGCCCGCCGGCCGGCTTCCGCGCCCAGGCTCTCCGGCGTGGGGAGGTCGGCCTGCCAGCGGGTGGAGCGGCCGTCGTAGCCGGTCTCCATGGTCTCGCCGTCGCCGGCGATGGCCGAGGCGCCGATGGAAAAGCCCGAGGCGCGGTGCACGCCGGTGAAGCCGCCGCTGGTGACCATCGTCCACTGCGACGAGGACCATGAGCCGCTGCCGCCGTCCGAGTTGGTCACCTTGGGCACGGCGCGGGCCGCGGCCTCGGCCAGCCGGGCGCGCTGTTCCAGCGCTTCGGGCGTGGGTTCAGCGGGGTCGAACAGGTCCAGGTCCCGCAGCGGCCCGCGGGCCAGGTGCTGCGGGTCCGCGAGGCCCGCATAGGGGTCTTCGGGGGCCAGACGCGCCATGGCCACCGCGCGTTCCACCAGCTTGGCGCGCGCATCGGCGGAGATGTCCGAGCCGGAGACGGTCGCCTGGCGCTTGCCGACGAACACCCGCAGGCCAAGGTCGCGGGACTCCTCGCGCTCGACCTCTTCCAACGCGCCCGTGCGAACGGTGATCGACAGGCTGCGGCGCTCCGCGCCCACAGCTTCGGCCGCGTCGGCCCCCGCTCTCAGCGCGGCGGCCACGACGTCATTCAGCAGAGTTTCGTCCATGCGACGCATATGGCCGACCACGGGCCGGCTCACAAGCTCAGGGGATCGCGTAGAACAAAAGCGCCGCAGCCGCGGCGATGTAGCTGATCCACGTGGCGACCACTCCGGCGGCGCGCGGCCAGGAGGCGCCCGCCGAGCGGGACAGGCCGACGGCATGCAGCACCCGGCCCGCAAACAGCAGAACCCCGATCGCGTGGATCAGCAGCGGCGGCGCGCCTGCGAGCGCCAGCAGAACCAGTGCGATCAGCGCGGCCGGGACGTACTCCGTGGCGTTGCCGAAGGCGCGGATGGCCTGGATCAGCGCCGGGACGCCGCCATCGCCGATCACCACCTGATGCTTTCTGCGCTGCCGGGTCACCAGCATCCCCAGAACCAGCAGCAGGATCAGGCTGAGTCCGGTCCAGAGGGCGGCGGCGTGGGCGGAAGCGGCAATGTCCATGGGGCGTCCTAATCCACCGGCCGGCCGTCACCGGGCAAGCCCAGCCTGGCCCACTTCTCCGTGACCTTGGCTATGGTCTCGGCGTCCATGCCCAGTTTGTCGCCCCACTCGCGGTGCGTCTCGGGGGGCCACTTGTTGGTGGCGTCCAGCCCGATCTTCGACCCGAGGCCGCTCTCCGGCGAGGCGAAGTCCAGGTAGTCGATGGGGGTGTTCTCGATGACGGTGATGTCGCGGGCGGGGTCCATCCGCGTGGAGATCGCCCACATGACGTCCTTCCAGTCGCGGGCGTCGATGTCGTCGTCCACCACGATCACCCACTTCGTGTACATGAACTGGCGAAGGTAGCTCCAGACGCCCAGCATCACCCGCTTGGCATGGCCGGCGTAGGCCTTCTTCATCGACACCACGGCGATGCGGTAGCTGCAGCCTTCGGGCGGCAGCCAGAAGTCCACGATCTCGGGAAACTGTTGCTGCAGGAGCGGGATGAACACCTCGTTCAGCGCCTCGCCCAGCACCGAAGGCTCGTCCGGCGGGCGGCCCGTGAAGGTCGTCAGGTAGATCGGGTCCTTGCGCATGGTGATCGCGGTGACCTGGAACACCGGGAAACGCTCGACCGAATTGTAGTAGCCCGTGTGGTCGCCGTAGGGGCCCTCGTCGGCGTATTCGTCGAGGTGGACATAGCCCTCCAGCACGATCTCGGCGTGGGCGGGAACCATCAGCGGGACGGTCTTGGCCGGGACCAGGTCCAGCTTGGCGCCGCGCAGCAGGCCGGCGAACTGGTACTCGGACAGCGTGTCCGGCACCGGCGTCACGGCCGCCAGGATGGTCCCGGGATCGGCGCCGATCACGGCGCAGGCGGGCAGGGGTTCGCGCTTGCCTTCGGCCTTCCAGCGACGGTGGTGCTGGGCGCCGCCCCGATGCGCCAGCCAGCGCATCACCGTGCGATCCTTGCCCAGCACCTGCATGCGGTAGATGCCGAGGTTGTAGTCGTCTTCCCGCGCGTCGGAAGGCCCCTTGGTCACCACCAGCGGCCAGGTGATCAGCGGCGCGGGTTCGCCCGGCCAGCAGGTCTGGATCGGCAGCTTGGTGAGGTCGATGTCGTCGCCCTTGAGCACCACCTCCTGCACCGGGCCGGTCTTGCGCACCTGGGGGCGCATGCCCATCACCGTCCTGGCGAGCGGCAGCATGTCCCAGGCGTCCTTGAGCCCCCGGGGCGGCTCGGGCTGGCGGAGGAAGGCCAGCAGTTCGCCGACGCTGCGCAGCTCTGCGGCGGTGGTGCGCTCGACGCCCTCCAGCGTGACGCCCATCGCCACGCGCTTCACGGTGCCGAACAGGTTGACCAGGCACGGCATCGACGAGGGTTCGCCGTCGGCGCGGGTGACGTTCTCGAACAGCACGGCCGGCCCGCCGGTCGCCAGCAGCCGGCGCTGGATTTCGGTCATCTCCAGGACCGAGGAGACCGGCTCGGTGACGCGCACCAACTCACCGGCGGCCTCCAGCTTGGCCAGGAATTCGCGCAGCGATCGATATGCCATGGCGGCGGTTTACCTGCGCCCGCCGGAGCGGTCCAGGAATGGCCGTGGGCTACGTCCCGGCCTGCTCCGCCTCCCAGGCCTTAACCGTCGCCTTCCTGGCGATCTTGCGGAAGCGGCGCTCGAGAAAGTTGCGCAGCGAACCGGGATGCAGGTCCGCGATCCG
>DASVNS010000140.1:0-29879 GCA_036383735.1 Phenylobacterium sp.
CACGCCGGCCACGTCGCCGGTCAGCTCCTGCATCGAATAGGCCTCGATCGGCTGCGGCTTGTCCGAGCCGCCGTAGCCGCGGACGTCGATCGCCGCCACCTGGTAGCCCGCCGCCGCGATCGGCCCGATCTGATGGCGCCATGAGTACCAGCTCTCCGGGAAGCCGTGGACCATGACGACCAGCGGCCCCTCGCCCTCAACGGCGGCGCGCAGCCTGGCGCGGCCGGTGTCGATGATGCGAAACTCAGGCATGCGTTTTCCCCCTACGGCTTGGGATTCATCTTCTTGCACGACAGCGGCAAGGTTGGCCTCGCGATGAGGCCGGCTCGACGTCTCCGCCTTGAGCCCCTACCCCGCCTTGGCGAAGTAGATCTCGGCCGGCCCCGGGAAGCGGCGCTCGCGGACATCGTCGGCGTAGCCGGCGACCGCCTTGGCGATCTCGCCGCGCAGGTCGCCATATCGCCGGACGAACTTCGGCGTCCAGTCGAAGAGGCCTAGCATGTCGTCGGTCACCAGGATCTGGCCGTCGCAGCCCGCGGAGGCGCCGATGCCGATCGTCGGGACGTCGATGGCGGCGGTGATCTCGCGGGCGAGGCCCTCCGCGACGCCCTCGACCACCACGGCGAAGGCGCCGGCTTCGGCAGCCGCACGGGCGTCGTCGAGGATGCGGGCACGCTCATGGTCGGTCTTGCCCTTGGCGCGGAAGCCCCCGTCGACCATGACCGCCTGCGGGCGAAGCCCCACGTGGCCCATGACCGGGATGCCGCGCTTCACCAGATAGTCGATGTTCTCGGCGACGGCGGGGCCGGCCTCGACCTTCACCGCGTTGCAGCCGGTCTCCTTCATCACCCGCGTCGCGTTGGCGTAGGCGATCTCGGCCGAGCCCTCGTAGGACCCGAACGGCATGTCGACCACCACCATGGCCCTCTTTGAACCGCGCATCACGGCCTGGCCGTGGAGGATCATCATCTCCAGGGTGACGCCGACGGTGTTGGGCAGGCCGTGGACCACCATGCCCACGCTGTCGCCCACCAGCAGCAGATCACAGTGCTCGTCGAGGATCTCGGCGACCGGCGCCGTATAGGCGGTCAGGCACACGATGGGGACCGCGCCCTTGCGTGCGGCGATGTCCGGCGCTGTCAGGCGTCGGACCGTCTCCTTGCGTTGGCTGGACACGTCAGAGCTCCTCGATCAACCGGGCCACGGCGAACGCCACGGCCAGCACCGCCACACCGATGGCGATCCACAGTCCATAGCCGCCCGACAGTGCAGACGCCATGTCGGATGTCGGCGTTACACGCGCAAGGCCCTGGCTGAGCACGCGGGCCGGCTGCTTCGCCGATTCCACCCGATGCTCAGCCAGATCACGTTTCCGGAGCCAGCCGAAGAATGCGTAAAACTCGCCTGCGCCTCAGCCGCCGAGCTGGGCGTAGGTGTCGGGCTTGAAGCCCACGTAAAGCTGGCCGCCGTGCGCCAGGACCGGGCGCTTGATCATCGAAGGCTGCGCCAGCATCAGCCCCATGGCCTTCGCGGCGTCGAGCCCCTGCTTGTCAGCCTCGGGTAGCTTCCGGAAGGTCGTCCCGGCGCGGTTCAGCAGCGCCTCCCAGCCGAGCTCGCGGACCCAGCCCTCGAGCGTGGCGCGGTCGATCCCAGCCTTCTTGTAGTCATGGAAGTCGTAGGCCACGCCGGCCTTGTCGAGGAAAGTCCAGGCCTTCTTCATCGTGTCGCAGTTCTTGATACCGTACAGCGTCGTACTCATCGTGGTCTCCCGCAGGTCCAGGATCGTTCCGGAATTCATCGGCTGAGCGGAAAGCGGCCCACAACGTCGGAGCGGCCCTCGCCATGGACCGCGTGGATCAGCACGAATTCATCCACCGTCCAGCTCACCGGATCGACGAAGGTCTCGGGCGCCTCGGCCTGATCGTACAGCAAGGTCATGTGCGGCTCGATCGGCATCTCGCGGCGCGGGGCCATATCCAACCGGCGCAGTGCGCGGTGGATCGTCGAATAGAGCTCGTTGACGCCGATCACCCCTTCGTCGCCCCACAGCACGACGGGACGGGGCGGATCGCCGGCCGGCCAGGTTCCGAGTCGGTTGAACGCAACGGCGAACCTGCGCGAGGCGACGGCGCCGGCGGCCTGCGAGACCTTCTGGATCACCGGAGCGGGCGGTCGCTTGAATTCGCCGACATGGTTCAGCGAGACGTGCAGGCGCGCCGGCAGCACCGGCTTGGCCGTCAGGCGATGCTGCGCGCGAACCGGACCCAATCGCGCCAGGGCCTCAGCCGCGGCTTGCGGCGGCAGTTGGAGGGCGAAGTAGAGGACGTGCTTGCCGCGGACCATGACGTCCCATGCCCCGTCGGATCGACGAAGCCAAGGCGCCACGCGCCACCCGCCCGCTCAGGAGATCGCGCCAGGCGACTGGCGGAACCGACGCGGCGAGGTCCGGCAGGCCTTGGTGAAGAACCGGGTGAAATAGGCTGGGTCCTGGAAGCCCAGGTAGTAGCCGGCTTCGGCAACGGTCATGTTCGAGTACAGCAACAGGCGCTTGGCCTCGATCAGCCGGCGATCCTGCAGCATGCCGAGCGGCGTCGTGCCGGCCACCGACAGGCAGGCGGCGCGCAGCCGCTTCGGGTGCGCGCCCAGCGCGCCGGCATAGTCTTCCACCTTCATATCCGAGCGGTAGTGGCCCTCCACCAGCTCCCGGAACCGCGCCACCAGGGCGGCGTGCGGACCGATGACTCGAGGCGCATCCGGCGCGCCGTAGTGGCTGAGCCGCAGCGCCTCGACGAGGATGGTCAGCAGAAGCCCCTCGACCGCGACGGCATGTCCCGGCGCCGTCCAGGCAAGTTCCTCCGCCAGGCGCACGAAGGCGTCCGGCAACAGCTTGCCCTCAGGGACCGGCAGCGCAGTGGGCCGGGCGAACACGGACGCCAGCTCGCGCCCGCGACTCGCCAGCTCGGTGAAATAGTCTCGTGAGACGGTGAGCACCCTACCCCGCGTTTCACTGGCCCAGTCGAAGCCATGCACCACCCCGGCCGGCACAAGCAGGAGGCAGGGCGCACGGTAAGCGAAGGTCTCGCCGTCTGCCCGCATCTCGCCTCCCCCTTCCGCGACATAGAAGACGTGGTTGAGGTTGGCGTGGGTGTGCGGCCGGATATGCCAGTCGGCCGGTCGTGAACGCTCGTCCAGGGATTCCAGATGTACGAACCGCTCGCCGACGTGCTGCGGCGGTTCGCCATACAGGAAGAACCGCGGGATCTCGGGGCTGGCCGTCGTCACAACGCCCCCCCTGGGCCGACGGCCGTGGGCCGACCGCCCACGCCGCCCTTGCGGGTCGCGACGAGGCGGACGTCGATGCTGACGTCCGCTGGAATCTGGTCTGTCGCGCTCCACTCGCCCTGCCCCACTCCGAAGATCGTCCGGTCGATTGTGACGGCCGCGCGCATCTGGGCCCGGGGGCCGACGATCTTGAGCGAGAACGGCAGGGTCAGCGGGCGGGACACGCCCCGCAGGCTGAACGTGCCCATGGCTTCGAACCGATCCGGCCCGAGCCGGCGGAAGGTGTGAGACCTGAACGTCGCTTTCGGGTGAGCCGCGACGTCGAACCAATCCTCGCCCGACATGGCCGCGTCCCGCTGGCCATCGCCCGTAGACACGGACGCCAGGTCGATCGCCACGGCGACGCTGGATTTGTCCAGGGCGTCGGGATCGAACACGATATCCGCCGTCCAATGCTGAAAACGCCCCTCAAGCGGCTCTCCGGCCCACTGGGTGCGGAAGCCCAGGGTCGAACCCGGAGCGACCGCCCACGGCGTCGCCCCGCCGTTCGACGGTGCGGGCAACGGCGCAGCGACAGGTTCGACCTTCGCGATGGCCGGCGGTTGCACGGCGGCCGTCAGCATCGAGGCCGGCGGCGCAAGAGCGGGCGTTCCCTGGGCGGGACGCACGAACCAGCCGGCCGCGGCCGCCGCGACTACCCCGCCCAGAAGCACCCACAGGCGCGGATCCGCCCAGGCGCCGGAGCGCACCCCCGGGATCATGCGCGCCAGCACGCCGTCCCGGGTGACCAATTCATGCTTGAGCACCCCCGCCAGGTGGGCGGCCAGCAGCGCCAGGGTCGACCAGACCAGGAAGAGGTGGCCGGCTTCCCCGCCGTCGCGCCACATATGGCGCTGACCGACCGGCAGGTGAGCCAGTCCCGGCAGGTGCGGCCAAGGCACGCGCCCATAGAGCAAGGTCGGGATCTGGATGTCGCTCGCGGACACCACGACCCATCCGGTGAGGGGCAGGCCAACGAGAGCGACGTAGAACCCCCAATGAGCCAGATGGACCAGCCAACGTTCCCAAGTCTTCGCAGCCAGGACCGGAGGCGGCGGGATGGCGATGCGAAGGGCCAGCCGAATGATCGCCAGCGCCAGGATCGTGACGCCTACCGATTTGTGCAGCTGGAACAGCGTGTAGGTGAGCGGGCCCTTCGGAGCCACCCCCATGCGCCATCCCAGCACGATCTGAAACGCGATGACGCCCGCGGTCAGCCAGTGCAGGGCGATCGCCGCGGTCGAGTATCGCGAGCGCGAAGCCGACGACATTCCAGACGCCTTTCGAGACGAGCGCAGCGCGCTATTTCTTGGTGAACTCCGCCTCGATCACGAAGCGGACCTCGTCGCCGATCACCGGCTCATAGGTCTTCAGACCGAAATCGCTCCGCTTGATCACCGTGCTTGCGGAGAAGCCCGCCCGGGTCTCGCCCATCAGGCCCTTGCCGGAGCCGTTGAAATCGACGTCCAAAGTCACCGGCTTGGTGACGCCCAGCAGCGAAAGCTCGCCGTCCACCTTGCCGTGCCCGCCAGCTTCCGGCCGCACCGCCTTGGAGAGGAAGGTGATCGCCGGGTACTGCGCGGCGTTCAGCCACTTCTGACCCTGCAGTTCGGCGGTCAGGGCCGGAACCTGGGTGTCCACCGATTTCGGGTCGACCGTCACCTTGACGCTCGCCATCTCCGGATGGGCCGGATCGTAGACCAGGCTGCCGCTCAGGCCGTCGAAACGCAGCGTGAAATTCGAGAAGCCGATGTGGCTGACCCTGGCGGTCAGACTCGAATGGGTCGGATCCAGCGTGTACTCGCCGGCCGCCATCTGCGCGGGATCCTTTGACGCCACACCCGGCGCTGCGGAAGCGGCCGACACGACAAGGAGCGCCCACGCGACCGCCGCGGCCTGCACTTTCAGTTTCATGGTTCGTCTCTCCCGCCGCCGATAAATCGGCCGACCCAACTCGAAAGATTTTCGTTATTGTTCATAACTATTATGTTCGATCGATGCGATCAGCGCAAGGCGGATTTGTCGAACGCGCTGCCTCCCCGACGAGGCGCCTTCGAGGCGCCGGATCGCCAAGTCAGTCCGTAGCGATCTGCGCGATCCCACGCAGCGCATCCAAAAGCTCGGGCGCTCGCGCCGGACCGGCTGCGACGTCCACGCGCGCAGTGTGCTCGCGGTGCGCCTCCACGGCCTGCTTCATCAGAGCTTCGCCGTCCTCCGTCAGGTGCAGGGCATACGAACGCCGGTCGCTAAGCACCTGCGCCCGCTTCACGAGACCACGCGCCTCCAGGTCGTCGATGATCGAGACCAGGTTGGGCCGTTGGATACGAAGCGCCGCGCCGATCTCCTGTTGTTTCAGGCCGGGATTGGCCTGGACCACCAGCAGCACCGACAGATCGGTCGGACGCAAGCCATAGGGCTTCAGGGTCGCGATCAGGTCGTTGAACACCGCCACCTGCGCGAGGCGAAGCATGAACCCGATGGTGACATCCAGCCCCGCCAGGTCGACAGCCGCTGACGACGGTGTTCCCGTGGAGCTACGAGCAGGTCTCGGCGAGGCCTGACGGACCTGGCGCACGGCTTTCTCGGGTGCGTTTCGAATCTTCGGCATGGGGCACGATTTTCCGGTTCTTCGGCAGACGCAACCATTCAGCGCGAAATGAAGTGACATTATATAATTATTCGTCACTATAACCAATAGTCGGTGCGCGCCTAGGGCAACGCATCGGTTTAGCAACAAAGAGGCGCGCGCGGATCTCGCGCCGCCCATGCAGGAGGGCGTGCAATGATGGCCGAAACGCCGGCGAACCGGGCCGCGCCAAGCGCCTCGTCAATCATCGCGATCTGTTTCGCCATCACGCTCCTGGAGGGTTATGACATCCAGGCGATCGGCGTGGCCGCGCCCAAACTGGCCCCGAGCCTGCACCTGGCGCCGGCCATGCTGGGCCTGGTCTTCACCGGCGGAATGGCAGGGCTGGTCCTGGGCGCCCTGACCGGCGGCTGGCTGGCTGACAAGATCAGCCGGCGCCCCCTTCTGACAGCGGCCGTGGTCCTGTTCGGTGTCTCCAGCATCCTCACCGCCTTGGCCACGACCACCATGACCTTGGTCGCCGCGCGGTTCCTGACCGGGCTTGGCCTGGGTGCAGCGTTGCCCGCGCTGATCAATGTGGCGATCGAGGTCAGCGCGCCGGAACGACGCACGCGCACGGTGACCACCATGTTCTGCGGCATGCCGGCCGGCGGCGCGTTGTCCGGCCTGTTCGCCGTCTACGCCTTTCAGCACTTCGGATGGCAGTCGATCTTCGTGGTTGGCGGCGTGGCGCCTCTCCTCCTTGTTCCGTTCCTGCTGACCCTGCCGGAGACCCGATCCGCGCCGGCCGCACATGCGGTTCGGGTTCCCGCCGCGACGGCGTTATTCGGGGATAGGCGGGCGGCGGTGACGCTGCTGCTCTGGGTCACCTTCGGGCTTACCCTGATGATCCTCTATATGCTCCTGAACTGGCTCCCGAGCCTGGTGGCTTCGAAGAACCTCGCGCAGGTCAATGGCGCTCAAGCCGGAGCCCAGGCGGCCTTGGCGTTCAACCTGGCCAGCGTCGGCGGCTCCCTCGCCGTCGGAATGCTGGTGGATCGGTTCGGGCTGCGCCTGCCGGTCGCCGCGGCGTACCTGGGCCTCGTGCTGGGCCTGATGGGCTTGTCCGCAGCCAACGGCCTGATCCCGATCCTGGCGTGGTCGGGCCTGGCCGGCTTCTGCCTCCTGGGCGCGCAATTCTGCCTCTACGGGGCGGCGCCAATGTATTACCCGGCCGCGTCTCGCGGGCTTGGCACCGGGGCGGCCATCGCCATCGGACGGCTCGGTTCGATCGCCGGACCCATGGTCGCCGGCCAGTTGGTCGCGGTGGGGATCGGAGCTTCGGGCGTCGCCATGGCCATGACGCCGGTGGTCATCGCCGCGGGCCTGGCCGCCACGGCCATGGCCACCTTGGGCCGGCGCGAACCGAATTGAGCGGGTGCGGACAGCTGCGGCCATGACAGGGGCTGCCGCACCCCTGTCTCCCGCGGTTCAGTCGACCTGGGAAAGCATCAGGCGCAGATCGGTCTTCCTGACCTTGCCGGAGCCCGTGCGTGGCAGCGACTCCACGATGACGTAGCGTTTCGGCAGCTTGTAGCGCGCCAGCCGTCCGGCCAGATGGGCCGCGAGGGCTTCGATATCGACCTGCGCGCCCTCTCCGACCACCAGCGCGGCGACCCCGACCTCGCCCCAACGGGCGTCCGGGATCCCCACCACGGCGTAGTCCGCCAGGCCTCGATAACCCGCAAGCTCAGCCTCGATCTCGGCGGGATAGACGTTCTCCCCGCCGGAGATGAACATGTCCTTCTTGCGGTCGACCATCCAGTAGAAGCCGTCAGCATCGCACATGGCGATGTCGCCGGTGCGGAACCAGCCGTCGTCGGTGAACGTCCCCGCGGTCTCTTCCGGCCGGCGCCAGTAGCCGCCGAATACGGTCTCGCCGCGCAGCAACAGCTCGCCCGCCGCCCCGGCCGGACAATCCCTCTCGTCGGCATCGACGATCCGCGCTTGCACGGCCGGCGTCGACATACCGACCGAGCCCGCTTTGGCGGCGAGAAGCTCGGGCTCGATGGCCATGCCGAACACGGTGCCCGCCTCGCTCATGCCGAAGCCGTGGACGACCGGCACGCCATCGACCAGCCAGGCGTGGATGTCGGCGGCGGGATGCGGCGCGCCGCCCGTGAACAGCCCTGTCAGGCCGCTCAGCGGCATGGGGTCGTACCCCGGCTCGGCCCGCAGCATCTCGGCCATCTGCGGCACGCAGAAATAGTGGGTGACCTGGAGGCTGGGATCGCCGAGCCGCGCCAGGGTCCGCGCCGGAACAAAGCCGTCCGAAATCACGATGGTCCCGCCCTGCATCAGGGCTGGCCGGATGTTGCAGACCAGGCCGATGACATGGAACATCGGAGAGTCGAGCAGGAACACGCTGTCGCGCGTCACCCGTCCCAGCTGGCTGAAATTTATCGCCGTCTGCCCAATGTTCCGCTCGTTGAGCAGGGCGCCCTTGGGCCGACCCGACGTACCAGAGGTATAGAGGATCAGGCTTGGCCGGCTAGGATCGATCGCCGGCGTCGCCAGCGGTTCGGCGCTGCGAATGGCGGCGATGAGCTCGTCGAGCAGGAGGCCCGCAACGCCGTGGCCGGCCAACTCGGCGTCACCGACCAACAGCCGCGGCTCGGCGTCCTCGAGCAGCGCCTCGATCTCCGGGCCGCTCAGGCGCCAGTTCAGGGGCACATAGATCGCGCCCATCCGCGCGCAGGCCAGGTGCAGCATGGCCAGCTCGGCCCGGTTGCGGGCGAGGCTTGCGACCCGCTCGCCCGGCTGCACCCGGTGTATGTCGCGCAGGACCCTGGCGCAGCAGGCGATGGCGCGGTCGAACTGCGCATAGCTCCACCGCTGCTCGCTGGCCAGATCGACGACGGCCAGCCGCTCGGGCTGCAGCCGCGCGTGAAACGCGACGTGGTCCACGGGGCTGGTCATGGCCGCGGTCAGCCGCCCGCCTGCCTGGACTGGTCGTAGGCGCCCAGGCCCGGCTTATAGCTCTTCTCGTCGATGAACTGCCGGATGCCTTCCTTGCGGCCCTCGTTGTCGAAGGAGTTGGCCGCCTCCTGCGCCCGGACCAGATAGTCCTCGGCGTTGTCGTAGGTCATCTCCTTCACGCGGCGGATGGCGTCCTTGGTGGCCTTCAGCGCGATCGGGTTCTTGCCCTTGAGCACCTCCGCCAATTCCCTGACCCGTGCCTCGAGGGCGGCGAGCGGGACGCTTTCGTTGACCAGGCGCCACTCGGCGGCCTTCTTGCCGTCGATCAGTTCGCCCGTCAGGGCGTGATACATCGCGTCGCGCATCGGCAGCAGGTCGCTCACCACCTTGGTGGCGCCGCCGCCGGGCAGGATACCCCAGTTGATCTCGGACAAGGCGAACTGGGCCTCGTCGGCGGCAATGGCCAGGTCACAGGCGTAGAGTGGCCCATAGGCGCCGCCGAAGCACCAGCCATTGACCATGGCGATGGTCGGCTTCTGGAACCAGCGGAGGCGCCGCCACCAGCCATAGGACTCGCGCTGCGCCTTGCGCACCCCGCCCACGCCTTGCGCCTCGGTCTCGCGGAAGTATTCCTTGAGATCCATGCCCGCCGACCAGGCGGTCCCCTCGCCCTTCAGCACGAGCACGCGAAAGTCGTCGCGATACTCGATCTCATCCAGAATTTCGCCCATGCGCCTGTTGAGATTGGGGCTCATGCAGTTGCGCTTGTCGGGGCGATTGAAACTCACCCAGGCGATACCGTCCTCGATGCGGCAAGTCGCCACCGTGGGATCGTCGGCCATTGGTTCGGTCTCCTAAAGGGGCGTGATCAGATTGGGAAATGGCCGTCCTGAGTTTCGATGGTGATCCAGCGCAACTCAGTGAAGGCGTCGATGCCGGCCTTGCCGCCGAAGCGGCCGTAGCCAGAGCCTTTCACGCCGCCGAACGGCATCTGCGGCTCGTCGTGCACGGTCGGGCCATTGATGTGGCAGATCCCGGACTGGATCCGCTTGGCCACCCTCAGACCGCGAGCGATGTCGCGGGTGAAGACCGAGGCGGACAGGCCGTACTCGGAGTCGTTGGCCAGCGAGATCGCCTCCTCCTCGTCGCGGGCGCGGATGACCGCGACCACGGGGCCAAAGCTCTCGTCACGAAACAGTTTCATGGCCGGCGTGACCTTGTCCACGACGGCAGCCGGCATCAACACGCCATCGGACGCGCCGCCCGTGAGTTGCTCGGCGCCGGCCGAGACGGCGTCGGCGATCAGCGCCGACACGTGGTGCACGGTCTTGAGGTCGACCACGGCGCCCAGCGGCGCAACGCCCTCGCGCGGATCGCCCACCGCCATGCCGGCGACCTTTTGCTGAAGCTTGGCGACGAAGGCGTCCGCGATGGCGTCGACCACGATGATCCGCTCGGTCGACATGCAGATCTGGCCTTGATTCATGAACGCGCCGAACGCCGCGGCCTTGACCGCCTCATCCACGGCGGCGTCTTCCAGCACGATCATCGGCGCCTTGCCGCCCAACTCCAGCAGGACCGGCTTGAGGTGCTCCGCCGCGCGCTTGGCGATGATACGCCCGACCGCCGTCGAACCGGTGAAGTTGATGCGCCGCACAGCGGGGTGATCAATGAGGGCGCCGACCACGGCGCCGGCGTCGGCCGGAGCGTTGGTGATCAGGTTGACCACGCCCGCCGGCACACCCGCCTCCGCGAAGGCCTCTACGATGAGCGCATGGGTGCGCGGGCAGACCTCGGAGGCCTTCAGCACGACGGTGTTGCCGCAGGCCAGAGGAACGGCGATGGCCCGCACGCCAAGAATGATCGGCGCGTTCCAGGGGGCGATGCCCAGCACGACGCCGGCGGGTTCGCGAAGAGCCATGGCGATACAGCCCGGCTTGTCCGATGGAATAACCTCGCCACCGATCTGTGTCGTGAGCGCCGCGGCCTCGCGGATCATCCCGGCCGCCAGCATCAGGTTGAAGCGCGCCCACCCCTCGGTCGATCCGATCTCGGCCATCATGGCCTCGACGAACGCCGAAGCCTTTGCCTCCAGTTTGGCGGCCGCTGCATTCAGAAACCCACGGCGCGCGTTGGGTCCTAGCGCGGACCAGGCCGGGAGAGCGGCGGCGGCGGCGGCGGCGACTGCCACCGCGTCGGCCGGGGTCGCCGCGGCCGCCGTACTCGCGATGCCGCCGGTAAGGGGATTGCGCCGTTCGAAGTATGCCTCGGCCTTCCTCGCGCCACCCGCGATCGAAAGCCCCACCACGGACTCGCCCATTGTTTCTCTCCCCATTTTGTAATGAAATATAACAGTTATGGAATATCGGCGCAACGGGCATGGCCTTCCCGTTCGGCCCGAGCCGAACGGCTGTCATTCGCACGACGCATTGTCTTCTCGGGCCCGACCCTGGTCGGCCGGTCGGCGGGCGGTAGTCCCGGCCGCTTAGCCTGCCGGCGCGCGCCGCCTGCAGGAGAAGCTCGAGGCCTTCTCCATATCGCCGCGCCCCTGATACACGGCCACCGCCGGATAGGAGCACAGGGGCCGGGTTCGGCCGGGCCACGGGGTCTCGGACGGCGCCGTAGCCAGGATCTCGGCGGGAGCCGCGCCCTTCTCCACCCATCCGACCAAGGCGCTGAAGGCGTCGAAGTCGGTCGTGCCCGGGCCGCCGCGGCAGTGGTTCATTCCGGGCACGGGGAACAGGCGCACGGAACGGGCGGCGGCGCCTCGGCTGTGAACATTGAGGCGATCCCACCACCGGGCCGTATCCCGGATCGAGAAGACCGGGTCGCTGACCCCCTGGACGATGATCAGCCGGCCGCCGCGCGCCCGGAAGCCGTCGAGATTGGACTGGGCGTTCATCAGGTCCCAGGCGGAGACAGGATAGTCCGCCGAGGTGCTGAAGATCCGCGGAGCGTCGCGGTCGAAATCGAAGCCCAGGAGGTATCGCGCCAGAGCTTCAGGATCTGCGTCGACCGCCGTGGGCGGCGTCGTGAACCCCGAGGCCAGCGAGGACCCGCCTAAGGTCACATTGCGGCTATCGTTCACTTGCCCGCCCGCCGAACCGATCTTCCACGCGCGCCAGCCGGAGTACAGGCGGCCACCCGGTGCGCCACCGATGCCGAGGTCCCACGCCCAGTCGCTGTAGAGCGCCAGCCCGCGGCTGTCCCGCGCCCCGTCGAAGACCCGGACAAGCGCCTTGATCTGCGCCACGGCCAGGCAGTCGGGCGACTTGCCGGCCCTGCAACGCGCCGCCTCCAGTTGTGGGCGCACGCGCGCGGTCGTGCAGGCCGCAAAATCCCCCACGATGCCGTCGGCCGCGCCGTCGAGCCGGTCGCAGGCTCGTGCGATCGCATCGGCCGCGAGTCCAAGGTCGGCGTCCGAAAAGGCGGCGTTGAGCAGCGGGAGCCCGGCCTTGTCGAACGCCCCCAGCGCCCTCGCCGCCTCGGCCATGGCCTGGGTGTCCCACGCCTCGGCGATCGCCGCCTTCGGGAGGGCGAATCCAGGCGCGTCGGCGATGACGCCGTCGAAGTAATCCGGATAGCGGGCCGCCATGGCGATCCCTTCCTGGCCGCCCTTGGAGCACCCGACCCAATATGAGAAGGCCGGACCCTGGCCGTAGTAGGCGCCGAGCAGTTGCTTGGCGACCACCGTCGTGCGCGCCTGGGAGCGATAGGCGTAATCCTCCCGTGCGCGCTGATCCCAGCCGAACGCCGCCGCTCCGCCACGAGCCTTGAGCCCATTGACGTCGTTGTCATGCCCGGAGTCTTGCGAAACCACGGCGTACCCGAGTTGGAGCGCCGTCTTGAGCTGGCCGCCCTGCAGATCGCCGAGCGCGGAGCCCAGCACCCCGTTGCTGCCGCCCCCGCCCTGGAAGAAGAACCGCCCGTTCCACGCGGCGGGCAGCCGCAGATGGAAGCGGATCGCGTAGGTCTGACCATCGACGCCCATATGGCGGTCGAAGCTTCCGATCACCTCGCAGTGCTGCGGCGTGCGCCGGCCATCCGGCGTCGTGCTATCCGCCTGGTCGACCGCGGAGATCACCTTCAGGTCGGGCGCCGCCGAAACGAGCGCGCCAAGGCCTGTGTCGCAACGCGCGCTCGCGGCCAGCGGTCGCCCTGCAGCGGGCGGTGCGGAGCGCGGCTGGGCCGCGGCGGACATGGTCACCGCGGCCGAGACGGCCACGGCCAAGCCGAAAATCGTCGATCGAGTGTCCACCCTGTCCCCGCTTCCTGTAGGCCTGTGCATGGCCCTGGCTACGTCATTGTCTTCAGGCAAAGCGCCACCACACTGCCGGCCTGCTCAGGCTTTACGGGTGAGCTCTGACAGCAGGGCGAACGCCCCGTTGGCGGCCGGGACGCCGCAGTAGACGGCGCTGTGCAGGATGGTCTCCTTGAGGAGATCGGGCGCGACGCCGTGCTCGAGGGCCGCGCGCAGGTGCATCTTGAGTTCCGCCTCCCGGTTGAGGGCGATCAGCATGCCGATCGTCAGCAGCCGGCGCGCGGTGTGGTCGATAGCCGGCCGCGACCAGATCTCGCCCCACGCCAGGCGCGTGATGAGATCCTGAAAGTCCTCGGTGAGCGGTGTGGTGTTGGCGATGGCGCGATCGACGTGGGCGTCGCCCAGCACGGCGCGGCGCGTCTCCATGCCCAGGGCGTGGCGTTCACGTTCGTCCATCAGCTCGCCTCCAGATGCCCGCGCAAGGCCGCGGTGAAGGCATCGGCCTGTTCAAGATTCGAAAGGTGGGCGGCGCGCAACACCTGGTGGCGGGCGCCCGTGATCGCGGCAGCGAGCGCGGCGGTCTGGTCCGGCGGCGTCGATACGTCGAGCTCGCCGCCGATCACCAGGGTGGGCGCTTGGATGGCCGAAAGCTGCGGCGTCAGGTCCGCGTCGCGGAGTGCAGCACAGCAACCGGCATAGCCTGTCGCCGACGCTGCGACGAAGCGCCGGCGAAGCTCGGCGACGGGTTCGGGATGCGCCTGCCGGAAGCTCTCGGAGAAGAACCGCGACACGGCCATGTCCGCGATCCCGGCCAAGCCTTCGGCGAATACGAGGGCGCGGCGGGTTTCCCAGCCTTCCACGTTACCGATGCGGCTGGATGTGTTCGCGAGGACCAGGCTGGCCGTTCGACGCGGCGCGTGGATCGCCAGCCACTGGGCCACCAGGCCGCCCAGGGAAAGCCCGCAGACATGGGCCCGGTCGGCGCCGGCGGCGTCCAGGATACCCAGCGCGTCCTGCCCGAGCTGCGCCAGACCATATTCCGCGGCCGGCGCGTCCGACTCTCCATGGCCCCGGGCGTCGAATACGATGCAGCGGAAATCCGCGCTCAATCCGCGGACCTGCTCGTCCCACAGGGTCCGGTCACAACCGATCGAGTTCAGGAAAAGCAGCGGCGGAGCGTCGGGCGAGCCATGCGCCTCGCCAACGATGCGGCAGCCGTCCGCGTCATGCGCGACGATCTTCAAGTCCGACTCCGCCAGCTTTCGAGCGCCCGACCCACCAGCGCGACGGACTCGCCGATGTCGGTTCCGACGCCGGCTTGGGTAAGGTTTGCGGCCATGCGGTCCGGATGCGCCTCCAGGCCCGCGGCGACCTCGGCCATCGCGGCAAGCGCGCCGTGGGTGATGCAGAACAGCTCGGCGAGCACCGGCCCCTCCGCCTGCCAGCCGCCAAGCCCGCGCTCGTGCTCCTGTGGCAGGGCCGAGACGAGCGTCGCCGCCAGGTGGGGCGCGCGCAATGCGGCGGAGCGGACGATCTGGCAACCGGTGGCGTTGCGCTTATGGGCCATGGCCGACGAGCCGCCGCGGCCTTCGGACCTCGGCTCGAACACCTCGGCGACTTCGCCCTGGCTGAGCAGGGCCACGTCGCCCGCCATCTTGCCAAGCATCCCCGTCAGCATGGCGAGCGCGGCGCCCATCCCGGCCACCGCATCGCGTCGTGCGTGCCAAGGCAGGGGCGGAGCCAGCAGGCCGAGGCGGTCCGCGAGCCGCTGGGACACTGCGACCGCCTTGCCCTGCTGCCCGTCCAACGCGCCGGAGGCGCCGCCGAGTTGGAGCGCCAGCGCCTGCTCGGCCTCGGAGCCGACCCGTCGCAGCGCGGAATGGATGCCCAGAAGCCAGCCGGCGACCTTAAGGCCAAAGGTGATCGGCCGGGCCGGTTGCAAAAGAGTCCGGCCCAGCATCGGCGTTTCGGCGTAGGTCTGGGCGCAGGCGGCGAGGTCATGCAGCAGCCGCTCGCCGTCGCGCGTAATCAGCGCCAGGCCCGCCCTCGCCTGCAGCATCAAGGCGGTGTCGGCGACATCCTGGCTCGTCGCGCCCAGATGGACCTTGCCTGCCGCCTCTGGGTTGGTCGGAGAGAGGCGCGCCCGCAACTCGGCGACCAGCGGGATCGCCAGGGTCCCGGCATGGGCTGCGTTCCGGGCCAAGGCCGCGAGGTCGGGCAGCGGCTCGCAGGCCTGCGCGATCGCCCCCGCCTCTTGCGCGGTCAGCAAGCCTTCGGCGGCCTGGGCGGCCGCCAGCTCCCGCTCGAAGGTCAGGGCGGCGCGGACCAGCGCCTGATCGCCAAAGACGTCGAGCATCTCCTGGGTGGAGGCGGCGAGGCTGCGGATCAGGGAGGTCATCTAGATGTCGAAGAAGACCGTCTCGGCTTCGCCCTGCAAGCGGATATCGAAACGCCAGGCTGCGCCGTCGCGCCGAGCGATCAGCGTGGAGCGTCGCGTCTCGGGGACCAACGCCAGGATCGGGTCGTCTGCGTTCGAGGTCTCATCCTCGAAATAGATCCTGGTGACCAGCCGCTTGAGCAAGCCGCGGCCCAGGACGCCGACGGCGATGTGCGGCGCTTGCAAGCTGTTGCCCGGACCGGGCGCACGTCCTGGCCGCAGGGTGCGGAACCGGAAGACGCCGTCCGGTCCTGTCGAGCAGCGGCCGAAGCCGATGAAGTTGGGATCGACGACCAGATGCGCCCGCGGGTCGGCGTCCGAGGCATAGCGACCCTCGGGATTTGCCTGCCAGATCTCGATCAAGGCGTCGTCGATGGCGTTGCCGTCGCTGTCGAACACGGAGCCGCAGATCTCGACGACCTCGCCCGCCGCCACGCCGCGCTCGGCCCGGTCCGCGCCCAGCAGGTAATGGCCCTCGGGAATGAGGTCGAGGCGCGCGCCGAGCTCGCCCTCACCGGCCACCAGGTCGGCCGCACCCTTCCACGGAAGGCCGTAGTGGAAATAAGGCCCGACCGTCTGCCAGGGCGTCTGCTTGCATGGCGGTGCGGTCATGGCTGGCCCTCGAAAGGCGTCGCGCCTCGGCCGCGCAGCACGATGTCGAAGACATAGCCCAGCGCGAACCCTTCCTGGGTGGTCTCGATGTCGAAGCGGCTGACCATCCGGTCGCGAGCCTCGGGAGGCGCGGCGTTCGCGATCGGGTCGATGGGTATCAACGGGTCGCCGGGGAAATACATCTGGGTGACGAGCCGGGTGGCGAAGGCCGGGCCCAGGAGCGAGAAGTGGATGTGCTCGGGTCGCCAGGCGTTCTTGTGGTTCCGCCAGGGATAGGCCCCGGGCTTGATGCTGATGAAGCGATAGCGGCCCTGCTCGTCGGTCACCACCCGGCCGACCCCGGTGAAATTCGGGTCGAGGGGCGCGTCCCATTGGTCACGGGCGTGGATGTAGCGGCCTGCGGCGTTGGCCTGCCACACCTCCACGACGGTGTGCGGCACGGGTCGGCCGTCGTCGTCCAGCACGCGGCCGGAAACGATGATCCGCTGGCCGATCGGCTCGCCCTTGTGCTGCGTCGTAAGGTCCTGCATCGCTGGCCCCATCAGGCGGTCCCACACGGCGCCGGGCCCGGTCGTCTCTGTCAGCGTCTGCGGAATCCGCACCAGCGGCTGGCGCGGCGAGCGGGCCACGCTCGATCCGTAGGGCGGATGAAGCGAGGGCGTCTGGTCCGCCGCTTCGCGATTGTAGGTGATGACGTCCACGGTTCGCCTTTCAGATGCTTTTGCGAACGGAGGCCTCGCTCACGCCGCCACCTCCGACCGATAGTCCGCCCCGGTCCTGCTGCGCACCTCTTCCGAGGTCACGCCGGGCGCCAGCTCGCGGAGGGTAAGTCCGCCGGCGTGCCGGTCCACGTCGAACACCGCCAGCTCGGTGATGATCATGTCCACGCAGCGCGCGCCGGTCAGGGGCAAGGTGCAGCGCTCCAGGATCTTCGCGTCGCCCGCCTTGTTGGCGTGTTCCATCACCACGATGACCCGCTTGACCCCCGCGACCAGGTCCATGGCGCCGCCCATGCCCTTCAGCATCTTGCCGGGCACGGTCCAATTCGCGATGTCCCCCGCGGCCGAGACCTCCATCGCCCCCAGCACGGTCAGGTCGATGTGGCCGCCGCGGATCATGGCGAAGCTGTCGGACGAGCTGAAGAAGCTGGACGTCGGCAGCTGGGTGATCGTC
This sequence comes from Phenylobacterium sp., assembly GCA_036383735.1. Classification (GTDB taxonomy): domain Bacteria; phylum Pseudomonadota; class Alphaproteobacteria; order Caulobacterales; family Caulobacteraceae; genus Phenylobacterium. The sequence continues at coordinate 17,350 of DASVNS010000140.1, forward strand.
TGCTTGCCGGCGTTGATCAGGTCCGCGTCGGCCTCGCCTTCGTAGGGGAACGGACCCATGCCCAGCATGCCGTTCTCGCTCTGCAGCGTCACCTGGATGCCCGGCGGGATGTGGTTCGCCACCAGCGTCGGGATGCCGATCCCAAGATTGACATAGTAGCCGTCGCGAAGCTCGCGGGCGGCGCGCGCGGCCATCTCGTCTCGGGTCCAGCCTTTGCGGACGTCGGCCATCAGGCGATCTCCTGGGTGCGCGGCCGCGTCGTCAGCTTCTCGATCCGTTTCTCGTTGATGGTGCACTTCACGATCCGGTCCACATAGATCCCCGGGGTGTGGATGCCCTCGGGATCCAGGACGCCCGGCTCGACGATCTCCTCCACCTCGACGATGGTGAGCCGCCCGGCCGTCGCCATGTTGGGATTGAAGTTCCGGGCGGTCTTGCGGAACACTAGGTTGCCCTCCGCGTCGGCCCGCCAGGCCTTGACGATGGAGAGGTCGGCCCGCAGCCAGGTCTCGCGGATGTAGGTCTCGCCCTCGAAGACCTCGCTGGGCTTGCCCTCGGCGACCACCGTGCCGACGCCGGTCTTGGTATAGAACGCCGGGATGCCGGCGCCGCCGGCCCTGATCCGCTCGGCCAGCGTGCCCTGGGGATTGAGTTCCAGTTCCAGTTCGCCAGAAAGGTACTGCTGCTCGAACAGCTTGTTCTCGCCGACATAGGAGCTGATCATCTTCCGCACCTGGCGGTTCTTCAGCAGCATCCAGAGGCCGAAGCCGTCGGCCCCGGCGTTGTTCGAGATCACCGTCAGGTCCTTGACGCCGGAGTCCCGGATGACGGGGATCAGGCTCTCCGGATTGCCCGAGAGACCGAAGCCGCCGGACATGATGGTCATCCCATCGAACAGCACGCCTTCGAGCGCGGCTTCCGGACTGCCATAGATCTTGCTTGCCATGCTTACTCCAAGACCAGGCCGATGCCCGGCTCGGCGATGTGACTTGGGGCGGCGGAGCTGTCGGAACCTGCCTGCGAGGCGGCCACGACGATCACGACCCGGGTCCGCATCCATACCCCCTGCGTTCGATCTCGGCGAACGTCGCCGACATCCTAGCCAGCGGTCTCCGGGAAGCGATGGATGGACGACTCTATTTCTTGGACTTTTCGGACAAGCGCCGGCGACGGCGGGGCGGCCAGCAGTGTTCTTCCTGCGTGGTGCGCCAGCGCCGCCGATAGAGGGTGGGAACCGAACGATAATCTCCGTCGCTATTTCCCAGTGCGAGGCGCCGCTCCCGACGCCGGAGCAGCGCGGCATGCATTCACAGATCGGCGACGTTTTTCCCTACAATCGCCCCTCCCACACCTCCCACCTCGGATCAGGCATTCCGTGGTCAGGCTGGGGCAGGATGGCGCTTGGGCATATGTTGCGGCGCATCGTGCGCACAGGGTCTCTGACCGTCATCCTTGCCGGCGCGAAGCCGATCATCGTAGGCGACGGTTTGACGCCGAATGCAGCGACCATTCGCATCCGCGATGCGCGAACAGCTTGGCGCCTGGCGCTGAACCCCGATCTTGCGCTGGGCGAGGCCTATATGGACGGCGCCTTGGTTGTGGAACGCGGAACGATCTGGAACGTCCTCGACCTGATCGGGCGAAACCTCGCGGCGCTGCCGCCTCGCCGCCCCGGTCCGCTCGCCCCGCTCATGCGCTGGATCGAACGAGCCAACGGCCGCGCCGCAGCGCGCCGCAACGTCGCCCATCACTACGATCTCTCGCTGAAGCTCTATCGGCGGTTCCTCGACGAGGACCTGCAGTATTCCTGCGCCTATTTCGAGCGGCCGGGCATGACGCTGGAAGAGGCGCAGGTGGCCAAGAAGCGACGCCTCGCCACGAAACTCCTGCTGGCCCCCGGCCTTCGGGTGTTGGATATCGGCTGCGGCTGGGGCGGCCTGGCCCTCACCCTCGCCGAGGACGCCGGCGCGCGGGTCACCGGCGTCACGCTCTCGCAGGAACAGCTGGCGGTCGCCAGGTCGCGCGCGAAGGCCCGCCGCCTCGGCAAGCGCGTCGAGTTCCGCCTCGAAGACTATCGCGACGTCCAGGGCCCCTTCGACAGGATCGTCTCAGTGGGCATGTTCGAGCACGTGGGTCCCAAGAACTACCAGACCTATTTCGACGCGATCGCCCGGCTGCTGACCGACGATGGCGTGGCGCTCGTCCATGCGATCGGCCACGTCGATGTCGCCGGCAGCCCGCCGCCATGGATTCACAAATACATCTTTCCCGGCGGCTATATCCCGGCGCTTTCCGAGGTGTTGCCCGCCATCGAGCGCGCGGGCCTCTGGGTCACCGACATCGAAATCCTGCGGCTGCATTACGCCGAAACCCTGAAGGCCTGGCGCGAGCGCTTTGTCGCCCATCGCGACGAGATCGCCGCGCGGTACGATGAACGGTTCTGCCGCATGTGGGAGTTTTATCTCAGTCTCAGCGAGGTCGGTTTCCGCCGCCGGGGCTGCATGGTCTTCCAGATCCAGTTGGCCAAGCGGGTTGACGCCGTCCCGCTCACCCGGAGCTACATGGCGCCCATGGATCGCGACCGCCAATGCTGAACCTTGATGCTCAGAAGAAGCTCTCGCGCATCCGCTCTTTGTCGGCGGGCAGCCCGGTGATGATCTCGAACGCCAGCGCAGCCTGGGCGATGACCATGCCGGCGCCGTCGACGGTGCGGCAGCCGATGGCGCGCGCCAGCCTCAACAGCTCGGTCTCGATCGGGAAGTAGACGATGTCGGCCACCCAATGCCGCGGTGCGATCAGGTCCGGCCGGATCGGCGACTCCGGATAGGCCGCCATCCCCATCGGCGTCGTGTTGACGATGCCGTCCACCGCCTGCGTCGACAGTGAACCGGCGGCGACTGTGACGACCCGGTTCGCGCCGAAGCGGCGAGCGAGCGTGGCGGCGAGCGCCTCGGCCCGGGCGGGATCGAGATCTACGAGCTGAAGGGTTTCGACGCCCGCGGACAGCAGGGCGGTGGCCACAGCCGCACCGGCGCCGCCGGCGCCCAGCTGGAGGACGCGGGACAGGGCGACACCCGGAAGACCTTCGAGGAAGCTGTCGCGGAAACCGCGCATGTCGGTGTTGTGGCCGACGAGCCGCCCCTCGCGCATGGCGATCGTGTTCACCGCGCCGACGAGCTCGGCGCTCTCCGCCAGTTCGTCCAGCAGCGGGATGACCGCCTGCTTGAACGGATAGGTGACGTTCACGCCGGCATAGTCCTGGTCGCGTAGCTCCGACAGGAGCGTGGGAAGAGCCTCGTCGCGCCAGCCCTGTTCGTGAAAATCGAACAGCTTGTAGCTCAATTCGACGCCCTGAGCCCTCGCCTCCTGCTCGTGCAGCCAGGGCGAGCGGGACTCCATGATGGCGCGTCCGACAAGGCCCGATCGAAGCATTGATCACGTCTGCTGAAAGGAGATCCGACGCCCCGAAGGCGGCGCCGGACGAGGGAAGGATCGGAGTTCGCCCCGCGCCCGTTGCGGTCGGCTCTCGGAGAGGTTCATATATGTTACGAACTAGTTCCTGTCAATTATACTTGGTCCCAGCGGGCTGCGGCCCGCCGGCCGGCAAGGCGGCCGAGCCGCCCCGCCCCGCCCCGCCTGCAGTTCAACCTAGAATTGGACGTTGACTCCGAAGTAGTAGGACCGTCCGACGATGTCATAGAGCTGAGCGTTGGTCTGGGTTTGTCCGCCGGAGGCGCCCACCACCGGCGCGCCCTTGTCGAACAGGTTGTTGACCCCCATCCGCAGTTGGGCCTTGGACCCGATGCTCGCCCGGCCGAACACATCGAAGAGGTCGTAGGCCTGCACGCCGGGCAATGGGGTCGCGCTGGTGACGGAGCTCACGTCCTTCATGGCCGCGTAGTGCTGCCACCGGCCGCCGATCGACATTCCGTTGATCTTGTAGGTGACCATCGCCAGCCATTTGTCCTTGGGCAAGGGCGGGGTGGCCTGGGCGACGGGGGTCACCGTGCCCTTGTATTCAAAAATTCGGCCGCCGGTCACGGTCTGGACCTGGTAGGAGCCCAGGTGGTTGTAGGCGACGTTGAAGTTTATCCCGCCGGCGGAACCGAGGTCCGTGGTCCAGTCGACCTGAGCGTCGATGCCGTGGGTCTTGATCAAGCCCAGATTCAGATAGGGCGTATTGATGATCGAGATCTGCGCTGTGCTCGGATCGCGCGAGATCAATTTGCAGTAGGCGCTGTTCGGGTCGTAGTTCGGGTTGGATCCGTCCGTATTGAAGCACTTGGCCAACACGCCGGCGCCGGACAGGTTGGAAATCGCCTGTTCGATCTTCACATTGTAGTAGTCCACCGACAGCGAGACCTTGTCGAAGAGGGGACTTTCGAACTTTGGCTGCCAAGCGAAGCCGTAGGTGTAGGTGTCTGCCGTTTCGGGCTTCAGGCTGGTGTTGCCCCTGCGAGCCTGACCGATGGCGTTGCTCGCGGCCTGGAAATTGATGAAGTCTGGGAACGGCGTCTGAGCGTTGCAGATCGCCTGCACCTGGGCCGGGTGCGCAGCTCGCACGACGCTGGCCCTATCACAGGGGTCGCCTTGCTGAGGCGCGCTGCCGATCTGAGCCACGAGCGTGGCCTGACTGAACAGTTCCCCGACATTGGGCGCGCGGATGGCGTGCGCAAATCCGCCGCGCACGAGCAGATCCTGGACGGGCCGCCATTCCAGGTCGGCCTTGTAGGTGCTGGTCCCGCCGGACAGGTTGTAATCCGAGTAGCGGTAGCCGAGGTCGGCGTTGAGAACCTTGACCATCGGCAAATCGGCCAGGAGCGGCACGAGCAGCTCCGCCGACAGTTCCTTCACGTTTGTCGAGCCGCTGGTGGGGGTGATCGGGGCGGTCGATTCGATGTTGGAATGGGTGGTTCCCGGGACGATCTGCAAATCCCTGTCCACGGTCGTCTTGTAGTGGGTGCGGTGGTAGTCCGCGGTCGCGGCGAACCGCACTTCACCCGCCGGCAGGTCGAACAGCCCGCCCTGGATGGTCCCCTCGGCGATGTATTGCGAAACCGTGGTGGCGTCGCGCACCGTCCCTGCCATGTAGTTGAGGCATTCCTGGGAGATGGACAGCGCGTTCTTCAGACCGAACGGATTGAAGCCGCCGCGGCAGATCGAGGCGCCTCCGTCCGGCGCGCTCATCAGATTCTGGACACGGTCGTCCCGCACCGCGTTCTCGAGAGCCTCACGGTTGCGGGTCCGGTCGACGGAAGCGATGGCCTCCCATTTCCAATCCTTGATCTGCAATTCGCCGTTGAGGCCGCCCAACACTTGGTAGGTGTCGTAATGTTCGTCGTAGTAGCGCTTGCCCGCTTCCATGAAGCGGGTGTTGACCACGATCGGAGCGTTCGGATTCGGCCGGGTCGCCAGCAGCGGAGCGAGCGCCGAACTGGCCAGGAAGGGATTGGTGACCGGAACCGAAAGCGACAGAGGTTGTGTCGACATATAGCCCGTCGCCATGCGCACCTCCGAAGAGGTGTACAGCGCGCTGCCGAAGGCGCTCAGCTTGTCGGAGATGGCGTACTTCGTCTTGGCGTAGATGGAATACCGGTCCTGGGGCGTGACGATGGTGGCGTCGCGCGAGATCATCTCGCCGAGATTGCCCGCGATGACTCGGAAACGGTCGGTATCGCCGCGGAAGTTCCTGCCGCCGGCGCGGGCGAACAGCGTCCCGTCGTCGTTGAAGCTCAAGTTGCCGGAGTTGGCCACCGGAGCCCCCGCGCCATAGGAGGTGAACAGGGCGTTCAGTTGGGCCTGGTTCACGTTGTTGCCGGCCGGGATGTAGACGCTTGAGCTGAGGAAGCTCGAAGCCGTCCCGCCGTTGTTGAAGAAGGATCTCTGCGCCCCGAGCAGTTCGTCGCGCTTGTTGTAGCTGGCCGATACAAGGAAGTCGCCACGACCGTCGGCGTAGCCATCGCCGTAGCTGAGCGAAAGGGCGTAGGTGCGGGCGTCGTTGCTGTCGGATTGACCGTATTGCGCGTCGAGATTGAGGCCATGCCGGCTCGAGACCGTCTTGAAGTTGACCACCCCCGAAATCGCGTCCGAGCCGTAGACGGTGGAGGCGCCGCCGGTGATCACCTCGACGCTTCCGACGATGTCCCGGGGAATCAGGTTGATGTCGACGATGCCGTCGGACGCCGAAATCGGCAGCCTGTGGCCGTCCAGCAGGATCAGGCCGCGCTGCTCGCCAAGGCCACGCAGGTTGAGGGTGGCGCGCCCCCCGCCGCCGAGCGGGTTGGTCGTGCCGTTCTGCGCCGGGACGAACTGCGGCATCTGCACCAGGGCGTCTTCCAGGTTCACACGGCCGCTCTCCTGGATCTTCTGGATGTCGGTCGTGATGATCGGGCTCGAGGACGAATAGTCCCGCCGCGCGATGCGCGAGCCGGTGATGACGACCTCTTCAACCTCATTTGCGGCGGCAGGCTTGGTCGTGCCAGAGGCGGCCTGGGCGAACGCAGGTTGAGCCTGGACGGCGAGCCCGACACCTAAGGCCAGGACGGATGCCGCCGCAGCGAGCTGAGACTTGGTCATGGTAACCCCCCTATTCGAAGCCCTGGTCGGCTTCTGCGCACCGGGCCTGGCCCGGAGTCGCCGACTCGTGCGGTCGGCTCTTGGTCGGATCATTTATGTTACGAACTAGTTCCTGTCAATTTCTCCAGACTCTGCCGTCGTCCAGCGTCCGACCAGGAAGGCGCAGGCCGCGCAGGCCAGCAGGGGCGCGCAGTAGGCGGCGAAGAGGAAGGGGAGCGAGGCCTTCGCGCCGATCAGGTAGCCGCCCAGCATCGGGCCGATAATCGCCCCGCTGCGGCCGACGCCGATGGCCCAGCCGATGCCGGTGGCGCGGATCTCCGCGGGATAGGCCGCGGCGGCCAGGGGCCAGACGCCGTTGTATCCGCCCTGCAGCAGCACGCCGATCGCGAACGCCACGGCCAGCGTCGGGGCGACCGACAGGTGCAGGCTGCCGAATGCCAGCATGGCGACAGCCGCCGCCGCCAGCATCGCCGGGACCAGCCGCCGTAGCGGCACCTTCAGGGCCAGCACGCTCATCGTCACCGTGCCGACGAAGGCGCCGAGATTGTAGAGCGCGCCTGCGTAGATCCCGTTGGTTTCCGACAGCCCGGTCTGGATCGCCAGCTTCGGGATCCAACTCACGATGAAGTAGAGGACCATCAGCCCGAAGAAGACCGCCGCCCACAGGGCCAGGGTGCGCAGACGGAAGACGCGACCGAACAGCGGGGCGACCTTCCCGGCCCGACCATCGCGCGCGCGCGTCGCCCCATCTGCCGGCAGGGCCAGCCACGCCGCCGGCGAGAGCGCCACCGTGACCAGGCCCGCGCCCAGCAACAGCACGCGCCAGCCGTAGAGCGGTAGCAGCTGCGCCACGGCCAGTCCGGTGAATACGGCGGCGAAGGGATAGCCTGCCTGGACCAGGCCCACGGCAAGGTCGCGTTGCGTCGGCGGCGCGCTCTCGGCGGCCAGGGCGGCCATGGTCGCCAGCACCGTGCCGATGCCGGTCCCCACCACGACCCGCAGGACCAGCAAGGCGCCAGGGCTCGGGGCGTAGCTGCTGGCGAGCATGCCGGCGGACATCAGCGCCAGGGCGACGAGGATGATCCGGCGACGGCCGAAACGGTCCGCCAGGGGCGCAATCAGCATTCCGCCGAGCGCGATTCCGAAGAGCCCGGCGCCGAACAGTCGTCCCATCGCCTCGGGGCCGATGCGCCACTCGGCCTGCAGCCGCGGGGCGATGAACGACAGGATGGTGACGTCCAGCCCGTCCGCCATGTTGATGGCGAAGCACAACGCGACCACGGCCGCCCCAGAGACGCTCCATCTCGCCGGGCCGGCCAGGCCGCCCCCGGAAACGCTGATCGCCATAGTCCCTCCCCGCCTTTGCGGCCTGGGGACGGCGCTCGACTTCGCTCGGCGGGCGAGGCCCGACCGATGCTCAGTCGGCCTTGGTCACCCAGGCCAGTATGATGTCCGCCACCTGTTTCGCCCGGCGCTCGATCGCCTCGGGGCTCGACATGTCGATCCCGAAGTTGTGGGCGAAGGTGAACTGGTTGGAGACGTTGTAGAAACTCAACGCCGTGATGTTCATGTGCAGCTCGACGGGATCGATCCCCTCGCGGAAGGTCCCTTCGGCTTCGCCCCGCCCGATCAGGGCGCGCAGGATTTCGATGACCCGCTGGTTCGACTGCGGCAGCCCCGGGATCTGCTTGAGGTGTTCGGCCCGGTGGATGTTCTCGTTCATCACCAGCCGCACCAGCTCCGGGTGCTCCGAGTGGTAGCGGACGTCGTGCTCGATGAGGCGACGCAACGCGTCGGCCGCTGACCCCTTGCCGGTATCGACTTGGCTTTCGCTCTCGCGGACCCGGCGATAGGCGCGGTCGAGGACGGCCCGGTAGAGTTCGTCCTTGCCCTCGAAGTAGTAGTAGATCTTGCGCTTGGTCGATCGGCCGGCGATCTCGTCGATCCGGGCGCCGGCCAGCCCCTTCTCGACGAACTCCTGCGTGGCGACATCGATGATCTGGTTCATCGCCTGTTCGCGCGCTTCGGCGCGGCTTCGACGAGGCGCCTTGGCTGTCTCGGTCACGGAGATCTCCTCGGGAACGCTGCGAGGCCGGCTCGCAGACACTCCGTCGCGATGCCCCGCGCCGACCGACGCCGTCAAGCGCGCGCGCCATGGCCAGGCGCGACGAGGTCCGCCGCCAAAGTCCGCAGGGCGGCCCCCTGCTCCCGGACAATTCCCGCCTTTCGCACCGTCGCCGTCGCCCCCGTTGGCATTTTTTATTTGTTACGAACTAGTTCCTTTCATTTTTGCTTCTGTCAAGGAATAGCTCGTGTTAGGCATTGGCCGGCGGAAGACACGAAGCCAGCCGCGCCCACTCGGAAGGCGGCCATCATCGCCATGAAGACCTCGATCGCCACCGTTTCGATCAGCGGGCCGCTCGACGCCAAGCTGCCAGCCATCGCCGCCGCCGGCTTCGACGGCGCGGAGATCTTCGAGAACGACCTGCTCTCGTCCAATCTGAGCGCGCGGGAGATCGGCGCCCAGATGCGCGACCTCGGGCTTGCCTGCACCCTCTTCCAACCCTTCCGCGACCTCGAAGGCCTGCCGGAGCCGCAGCGCGGGCGGGCGTTCGACCGGCTGGAGCGCAAGTTCGACGTCATGGCCGAGCTGGGCGCCGAGCTGCTGCTGGTCTGCTCGACCTGTTCTCCCCTGGCCCTCGACGACCACGCCCGCAGGATCGCAGACCTGCGCGAGGCCGGAGAGCGCGCCGCTGCGCGGGGCCTGCGCATCGGCTACGAAGCCCTGGCCTGGGGGCGGCATGTCCACGACCACCGCGACGCCTGGAGCCTGGTGCGCGATACCGACCACCCCGCCGTAGGCCTCATCCTCGACAGCTTCCACTCGCTGGCGCGCAAGATCCCGTCGAGCAGCATCGGCGACATCCGCGCCGACAAGCTCTTCCTGGTGCAGGTGGCCGACGCGCCCCGGCTGGAGCTGGACTACCTCAGCTGGAGCCGGCATTTCCGGTCCATGCCGGGCCAGGGCGATCTTCCGCTCGACGACTGGGCGGAGGCGATCCGGCGCATCGGCTACGAGGGCTACTGGAGCCTCGAGATCTTCAACGACCGGTTCCGCGCCGCCTCGGCCAGCCGGGTCGCGCTCGACGGCTTCCGCTCGCTGCGCTTGCTGGAAAGCGGCGCCTCTCGCCCGACCGCCACCGCGGCGGCGGCCCCGCCGCGCATCGCCACCCGCGGGATCGCCTTCATCGAGTTCGCCGCCAGCCACGAGGAGGCCGACGCCCTGGGCGTCATGCTCCGCGCCTTGGGTTTCGCGCCCACGGCGCGCCATCGCAGCAAGGACGTGACCCGTTGGACTCAAGGGCAGGTCAACCTGGTGGTCAACTGCGAGCCCGAGGGCCTCGCCCACAGCTTCGACATCGTCCACGGCGCGTCGGTCTGCGCCATCGGCTTGATTGTTCCGGATGTCGCCGCGGCCCTCTCGCGCGCCGAAGCCCTACGCATTCCGCGCTTCGAACAGGCCGTCGCGCCGGACGAATGGCCGATCCCGAACGTGCGCGCGGTCGGCGGAAGCCTGCTCTATTTCGTGGACGACGCGACCGTCGACGCGATGTGGGCGCACGAGTTTCCGCATCCGCTCGAGACGCCGGCGCAGGCGCCGCTGCTCACGGCGGTCGACCACATCGCCCAGACCATGCAGTACGAGGAATTCCTCAGCGGCCTGCTCTTCTATGTCGCCCTGCTGGACGTGCAGAAGACGCCGCAGCTGGACATCGCCGATCCCATGGGCCTGGTGCAGAGCCAGGCGGTGGAGAATCCCGACCGCTCGGTCCGCTTCACCCTCAACGGCTCGCTCGCCGCCCAGAGCCTCTCGTCGCGTTTCATCCGCAACTATTTCGGCGCCGGCGTGCAGCACATCGCCTTCGCCACGAACGACATCTTCGCCGCCGCAGAGGCGGCGATCGCCGCGGGGCTGCCGCGCCTCGAGATCCCCCGCAACTATTACGAGGACGTCGAGGCCCGCTGGGGGCTCGACCCAGCCCTCGTCGCGCGCATGGCCGCCTGCGACGTGCTCTACGACCGCGACGGCGAGGCGGAGTATTTCCAGTTCTACAGCCGGGCCTTCGCCCGCCGCGTCTTCTTCGAACTGGTCGAACGCCGCGGCTACGACGGCTATGGCGCAGCCAACGCCCCGATCCGCCTCGCCGCCCAAGCCCGGCACATTCCGGCGACCCAAGATTGACACGCGTCGCGGCCGGCTTGTGCCAGGCAGGAGCGCGCCCCTGTGCTTCCACGGTCCCGAAGGGGTCGTCGAGGCCCAGCCCAGGGGTTGGTTCGGGTGGACGACCCACGACGCTTTGAACTGGAGACCTCGGCGAGTAGGCTCTACCGCATCACGGCGGGTAGCGACTTGTTGACAGACGATGCTCTCGAAGTGGGCCTAGACCGCTGCTTCGACGCTGTCGTGCGCCCTGAGGACTGGCCTGCCGCCATGGCCTCCCTGGCCGAGGCGCTGGGGGCGTCAGGCGGCTGTTTCAATCCCAACGATGGGACCGCCGACCGCCTCAGACTGCCGGCCTCGATTCGTTACCGCGATATGCTGGCCGAATTCGTCGGCGAAGGTTGGGCGAGCCAGGATCTGCGTGCAAGGCGCGGCCTGCCCATGGCCCGCGCAGGTCGGCGGATCCTGGTCGAGGACGACCTGACCACCTCCGATGAGCGCGCCCGGACGCCGATCTATATCGACCTGTTCGCGCGCCATGGGATGGAGATGTTCGCCAGCGTCAACCTGCCGATCGCGGAACAGCTGTGGACTCTGAGTCTGGTCCGGTCGGACAGCGACGGACCGTTCGCGCGCGAGGAAGCGGCGCGGATGTTGCGGGCGCGGCCTTCGCTTCGGCGCCTGTTGCTGTTCGCCACTGAAGTCTCGAACTCGGCCGGCCGCGGCGCCCTGGCGGCCCTTGAGCATGTGGCCGTCGCGGCCGTGATCGTGGCCCGGAACGGGCATGTGGCGCAGGTCAACCCGCCTGCGCAGGCGCTGCTCGGCCAAGGTCTGGATCTGCGGTCAGGCCGCCTGACGGCGCCCGACCAAGCCTCCAATGCGGCGCTGGAGGCGCTGATCGCGGCGGCAGGCGGTTTGAGCGAGCCGGTCTGCATTCAGCGGCCGGACCGTGATCCTCTGATTGTCGAAGCCGTGCCCATGAAAGGCGACCGGGCGGATATCTTCGGCGCGTCCGGGGTCCTGCTGCTGATCACCGACACCTCCGCCCGGCCGGTCCCGGCGCTGGATCTGCTCCGGCGGGCCTTCGGCCTGACCGGCCGGGAAGGGATCGCTGCCCAGCACTTGGCCAAGGGCGAGGCCATAGTCGACATCGCCGAGCATCTGCAGCTGCGCCAATCCAGCGTGCGGCAGATCGTCAAATCGGTCCTCGACAAGACTGAAACCCGGCGATAGGGCGCCCTGGTCGCCCTGGTCGCCCTGCTCGCCCGGCTGCCGAAGCGAGCGAGCCCACCCTGAGCCGGCGGCGCGGCTCGCTCCCCGTATGGCTACCATTCGGTAGTGGCCAGACCTGCGGTCTGCGCCGGTAATATCGGATTTTCTGTCCAGCTCTAGAAGTATACTGTCCGGTATTTTGGCATATCGGAAAGCAACTATACGCCATACGATGCGATGAAATCGAATATATTTAGGTGAACATCCGAACGACGTCATTTTTTTCGGTCAAATTGAGTGATACTCGCCCTACAGGAGAATCAATATGACCCCATCTATGCCTATAGATTACTTTACACATATCGGCGCGTATAACGTTGCGGCGTACGGATCATCAATGCTGCGCAAGATGAGCACGCCAAGTTGAAATCTTGCGGACGGGGGGAATGACTTGACCGACATCGTGGGGACTTCAGGCGCCGACACCTTGGCCAATCCGGCCGGCGACGACAGCATCACC
>DASVNS010000141.1:0-8166 GCA_036383735.1 Phenylobacterium sp.
CCCGTTGCTGTCACAATCAAGGAGGGCGGCATGCGCGTGACGCGGACACTTCTGAAGTTCCTGGGGCTCGGCCTGCTGGTCGGGCTCGACCTTCTGCGCCCGAGCCGCCCGGAATACCGCCTGCCGGCCCGCTGGCTCGCCCGGTAGACGGGGGCGCCGTAGCAGCCTGGGCCGCCCCGCACCTCAGCGGTCGCGATGTTCCGGGTGGATCACCGCATTCAGGATCCGCTCCAGGCGCGACAGGTCATAGGGCTTGGCCAACGCTGGCACATGCTCATAGCCCTCGGCGATCCCGGCGACGCCGTAGCCCGTGGCGAAGATGAACGGGATGCGGTGAGCCTGGAGCACATCGGCCACCGGATAGACCTTTTCCCCGCCCAGGTTCACGTCAAGGATCGCGCCGTCCAACGCCAGGTTGGGGTCGCCCACCAGGCTAAGACCCCGCGCGACGGTCCCCGCCACGTCCACCACCACGCAACCCAGGTCGGACAGCATGTCCTCCACCATCATGGCGACCAGCGTCTCGTCCTCGACGATCAGCAACCGCGTTCCGGCCAGGGTCTCGGTCATCGCCTCACGCAGCTAGGTGCATCTTGTGGGAGAGCGGCAGGTGCATGTGGCAGGTTAGCCCTTCCGGCGCGAACGCCAGGTTAACCTGGCCGTCGAACTCCCGCGCCAGGCCCTTCTCCACCAGCCGCGAGCCGAAGCCGCGACGCTTGGGGGGCGACACGGCGGGGCCGCCCGTCTCGCGCCAGTCGATCTGGACGGCGGTCGGATCGGCCGGGCGATCGACGCTCCAGGTCACATCCACCCGGCCGGCGGCGACCGACAGCGCCCCGTACTTGCCTGCATTGGTGGCCAGTTCGTGGAACGCCATGGTCAGGCTCACCGCGGCGTTGGGGCCAAGCCGCACGCCAGGGCCTGCGAGGTGGATGCGGTCGGTCTGGCCATCCGACACATAGGGCGCGAGCGTGCGGGCGATGACCTCTTTCAGCAGGGCGCCTTCCCAGGCGACCTCGGTCAGCAGATCGTGCGCCTGGGCCAGGGCGGCGATGCGCGCCAGGAATGCGCGCTCGAAGGTGGCGGCATCCACCGCACGGCTGGTCTGCAGCGCGATCGACTGCACGGTCGCCAGGGTGTTCTTCACCCGGTGGTTCAACTCGTCCAGCAGCAGCCTCTGACGCTGGTCGGCGTTCTTCCGCGCGGTGATGTCCAGCGATACGCCGGTCATCCGCCGGGCGGTCCCGGCGTCGTCATAGGCGGCCCGGCCACGCACCAGGATCCACCGGGTCTCGCCGTCCGGCGTCAGGGTCTGGTACTCGCTCTCCAGGTCGGTGTGCCCGGCAATGGCGGCGTCCATCTCGTGTTGCTGGCGCGCCCGGTCGTCCGGATGCACGCGGGCGACCAGGTTCGCGTAGCGGTCGAACGCATCGTCGGGCCCGATCCCGAAGTTGGCGCGGAAGAACTCCGAGGCGATCAGCCGGCCTGACCCGAGGTCCAGGACCCAGTTGCCCAGCCGTCCGGCGCGCAACGCCAGCTCCAGCTGCTGTTCGGATTGGCGTAGCGCCGCGCGACCGCGCTCGGTGGCGATGGCGAGCTGCGCGTCGGCCTCGGCCTGCTGGCTGAGCCGCAGCGCCTCCTCGGCCCTGGCGCGCTCCATCATCTCGATCTTGAGCTTGCGGTGGGCCTCGGCGAGCGAGGCGTTCGAGGCCCCGAACACGGCCACCACCAGCGACGCCATCAGGATCAGCACGCCGACGGCCGCGTATCGCGCCACGCGGCGGGGCAGGGGCTCGATGACCGTCCGCAGATAGACCGAGCCGAGCTGGCTCGTGCCCTGGGCCACAGGAACGGTCACGGTCAGGTGCGCCCCCTCGAACGCCGGGCGGCTCACCCGGTTGGTCGCCGGCGGACGGGACCCCGGTTCGGCATAGCCGGCCGCGAGCTGGCCGCGCGTGTCATAGACGCCGACCGCCTCCACATCCCGGTTGGCCCGTAGGGCGCCCACATACTCGCCGGCCGTGGCGTGGTCGTCGAACGCCAGCGCGCCGGCGACGCTGCCGGCCAGGATCTCGGCCTGGACGGTGGCTTCCCGTAGCTTCTGGGCCCTGACCTGGTGCTCGTTGGCGATCGCCAGGCCGAGGCCCGCCAACAGCAAGGCGACGGCGACCACGGCGGCGATGGTCGGCGCCAGCTTCAGCGGCCTGGGGAGCGTGAGCCCGGCCATCACGACGTTCCCGAGCCGGTCCTGACCGATGTGGCCAGGCTCAGGAGCTTGGAGCTGATGGTCACCCGATTGGCGGTCGCCGCGGCGACGTCGATGTCGAAGCGGACGCGGTTGTCCTTCAGCACGAAGCGGATGATCGCGCCCGGTCCTGCTCCGTCGTCGGCCACGGTCAGGATCGGGGCGCCGCGAACCGCCTTCAGCGCATCGGCGGGGGTCTGGCTGCGCGAGGCGCCGAGGAACAGGATGTGGCACCCGCTGCCGGCGTCGACCCGCTCCAGCCGGCGTACGGCCACGGGATGGTCCGCGACGCGCTGACCGCTGACTGCCCGGTCCAGCCGCAGTCCGAACGGATCGCGGCCCAGGATGCAGACCTGGAAGGGGCTGCTGGGCGAGGCGAAGGCGGTCGGCGGCCACTCGACGAACGGGGCGAACTTATAGAGATAAGCTGCCTTCACGTCGTACTCGATCGATGCCGCTTGGCCCGACGCTGCGCCATGGATGGCGAGGGCCGCCACGAGTGCGGTTGCGCCGATGGAACGGGCGTTCGCCGCAGCCAAGCTCAGAACCTCCAGCGCGCGTCGATGACGACGCTTCGGCCCGCCGTGTCGTGGGTCCGGGCCTGATGCTGCGAGCCGTCGTAGATGTCACCCGCCGCGATCGACATCGTGGAGACTGCGCCGGGCTCGACGCAACCCCACCCGGTGGTTCCCCTCCGCAGCCGCCCCATACCGTGCTTCCCATCCCCGAGACGCGCAACCGGATTGGCGTCCCGATCGCCCAAGGGTCATCTCGACTCTACCTTGGCTAGATTTATACCTCCGCCTACTCTACCGAGGCTAGCGTTATACGCATCTTCTACGATTGATGGGGTGCGCCGGCGTTTGCGGCTCCCCCTTCGGCGCCCGGCCGGGCCGAGCGCAGGTCAAGCCGTGGTCGCGGCCACCTTGTAGCGCGGCGCCACCCGCCCCACGATCGAGGCCGCCATGAACTGCCGCCGGGCCGTTTCCAACACGTCCCACGGCTCAAGCTTGGCCATGGAGGGGATCGTGCCCGCTTCGCCATCGGCCAGTCCGGCGAGCGCGCCCTGGCGCGGCGGGAAGTCGCCTTGCACGGACCACAGTTCGAAGGGCGTCTCGTCGATGTGGAACTCCCAATCCAGCCCAGCGGCAGGCTAGCTGCCGAGCAGTCGGGACGAGAGCGCCGCCTGCCTGAGACGCCTCAGGCCACCCGGACGCGGGCGGTGCTTTCCGGGAGATCCTGGCCGAAGGCGCGTTGGTAGAACTCGGCGACGGTGCCGCGCTCCAGCTCGTCGCACTTGTTCAGGAAGGTCATCCGGAACGCCAGGCCGATGTCGCCGCCGAAGATGTCGGCGTTCTGGGCCCAGGTGATCACCGTCCGCGGGCTCATGACCGTCGAGATGTCGCCGTTCATGAACGCGTTCCGAGTCATGTCGGCGACCCGGACCATGGCGTTGATCGTCCGCTTGCCCTCGGCTGTCTGGTAGCCCGGGGCCTTGGCCAGTACGATCTCGGCTTCCACGTCGTGGCTCAGGTAGTTCAGCGTGGTGACGATCGACCAGCGGTCCATCTGGCCTTGGTTGATCTGCTGGGTGCCGTGGTAGAGCCCGGTGGTGTCGCCCAGGCCGATCGTGTTGGTCGTCGAGAACAGCCGGAACCACGGGTTCGGGCGGATCACCCGGTTCTGGTCCAGCAGGGTCAGCTTGCCCTGCGCCTCGAGCACCCGCTGGATCACGAACATCACGTCGGGCCGGCCGGCGTCGTACTCGTCGAACACCAGGGCGATGGGCCGCTGGATCGCCCAGGGCAACATGCCTTCGCGGAACTCGGTGATCTGCTTGCCGTCCTTCAGGACGATGGCGTCCTTGCCCACCAGATCGATCCGGCTGACGTGGCTGTCCAGGTTGACCCGGATCAGCGGCCAGTTCAGGCGCGCCGCCACCTGCTCGATGTGGGTGGATTTGCCGGTGCCATGGTACCCCTGCACCATCACCCGACGGTCGTGGGCGAACCCCGCGAGGATGGCCCGCGTGGTCTCGGGATCGAACTTGTAGGCCGGGTCCACGTCCGGCACGTGCGGGTCGCGTTCGCCGAAGGCCGGGGCCTTCATGTCGATATCGACCCCGAAGGTCTGGCGCACGTCGACCTCCGCGGCGGGCGTGAGCGTGATCAGCTTGTCTTCGGTGATGTCGAAAGCGGCCATGATCGGGTCGGATTACAAGCTTGCCGTGGCGGACGCAAACGCTGCGCTGGTATAATTTTACGGCTCGCCAGCGGGCGGGAGGCAGCGTGGCCGTGCACGCGGCGTTCGGGCTAGGGTGTGGCCAGGGCCGGCGAGCCGACGAGCTCGCGCCTCGCAAACGCACAGCCCAGCGCCAGCGCGCAGCCCAACGAAAGCATGATGCTTTCGCCCCCGTCCTCCACCGCAGCGGCGAGATCTTCGAGGCCGCGCGCCCAGGGACTGGAATGGAAGGCGTCAACGCCGACGCCGAAGACCGCCGCGCCCACGGTGGTCGCTCCCAGCAGGGCGGCCATGCCCCGTACGTGCGGCGTGGCTTTCCGATGGGTCAGGGCGAGGAGCGCCAGGAACCCGCCACCGACCACCGCAAAGCCAATAAGCTCGCCAAGGTCGCGCGGACGGTTCAGGCCAAGGGTGAAGTCACCGAGGAAACGGTGGCCGATTCGCGCGCCGATCTGCTCGTGGAGAGACAGGGAATTGTCGAGCACCAGCCAGACGTTGAGCCCGCACAACACCGCCAGCATCGGAGCCCGCAATCGATAGGCGCAGAACCCGATGGCAGCCGCCGTCACCGCCGACTTGAAATACTCGATCCACTCTCCGACGCCGAGATCCCAGCTGAGGCTGTAGATGTCGTCGCGCAGCCAGGCCGGGCCCGCGCCAGCCAGCGCACGCAGGTGCAGCGCGTTCAGCACCAACACGAGCGCGTCCAGCGGGATCAGCGCCAGGCACACCCAAAGCGCCGCTCTCCGGTCCAGCACGGCATCTGCGAAGGTTCTCACGCCGCGGTCCCCCAACTGCGTCATGTGACGACGGTATGTCAGTCGGTGATTCAGTCCAAGGCGTCAGCCCGGGGACGCAGCAGGAGCAGGCCTCCCAGGCTCAGCACGCCTGCGGCGACCAGATAGAACCCCACCGGAGCCAGCCCGCCACGCTCGGCCAGCGCTTGGGCGGCCACCGGAGCCAGTCCGCCGCCGATGATCCCCCCGAGGTTGAAGGCCATCGAGGCGCCGGTATAGCGCACCCGCGGCGGGAACAGGCTGGGCAGGTAGGCGCCGAGCGGTCCGTAGACGAAGCCCATCATCAGCAACGCCAGCGACAGCCAGGCCCAGATCAGCAGCAGCGAGCCTGCGCCCATCATCGCGCCCATGGCCAGGCCGACCGCCACCGTGCCCAGGCAACCGGCCATCAGCACGCGGCGCGGGTTGGCCGCGTCCGACCAGTAGCCTGCCGCGATGATGCCGAAGGCCAGGAAGCTGATCGCGCCCAACTGGACGCCCAGGAACGTCTCGCGGCTGTAGCCCAGCTTCGTAGCGCCATAGCCCAGCGCAAACGCCGTCGAGATGTAGAAGATGGCGAAGCAGGCCACGACCGCGAAGGTCCCGCCGACCAGGGCGCCCATGTGCCGTTTCGCCACCTCGGCCATGGGCACGTGGCTGGGTTCGGCTTCCCGCAGCACCTTTCGGAACGCCGGCGTCTCGCCGATCCGCAGGCGCACCCACAAGCCCAGGCCCACCAGGATCGCGCTGGCCAGGAACGGAAGCCGCCACCCCCAGGCCAGGAAATCCTCCGCCGGCATAGCGACGCCCAGGATCAGGAACAGTCCGTTGGCGGCGATGAAGCCCACCGGCGCGCCCAGCTGGGGGAACATGCCGAACCGCGCTCGCCAGCCCGGCGGGGCGTTCTCCACGGCCAGCAGGGCGGCTCCGCCCCACTCGCCCCCCAATCCGAATCCCTGGCCGAAGCGCAGGAGGCACAGCAGCGCCGGGGCTGCCCAGCCGACCATGGCATAGGTCGGCAGGAAGGCGATCAGCAGCGTCGAGCCGCCCATCATCATCAGCGAGGCGACCAGCGTCGACTTGCGCCCGATCCGATCTCCGAAGTGGCCGAAGAACGCCGCCCCCACGGGCCGTGCGAAGAAGGCCACCGCGAAGGTCGCGTAGCTCTGCAGCAGCTGTGCCGAGTCAGACGACTTGGGGAAGAACAGGTGCGGGAACACCAGCGTGGCGGCCGTGGCGTAGATGTAGAAGTCGTAGAACTCGACCGCCGTGCCCACCAGGCTGGCCGCCAGCACGCGGCGGTTCGAGGCGCTGGCCGCGCCGGCATCTTGACCGTTCATGCCGCCCCGCTTCGCCTCCGCAGCGCGCCTGGTCAAGCCGCATGGTGTTCCGCGGCGTTTGCCACTACGTGCAGGGCATGAGCGCGCAGATCGATCCCTTCTACGCCATCTCCGTCAGCGGCCTGGCCCACCGGCTGAAGGCGGAGGGCCGCTCGATCATCCACATGGAGTTTGGCCAGCCGTCGACCGGCGCGCCCAAGGCCGCCATCGCGGCCGCCCACGCCGTGCTCGACGCCGAGGCCATGGGCTATTGGGAGAGCGCTCCGTTGAAGGCGCGGATCTGCCGTCACTATGCCGAGACCTACGGCGTCACGATCGAGCCGGCCCAGATCACCCTGACTTGCGGCGCCTCGCCGGCGCTGGTCCTGGCGCTGTCGGCCACCTTCGAGCCCGGCGACGTGATCGCGATGGCGCGGCCAGGCTACGTCGCCTACCGCAACAACGTCAAAGCGCTGCACATGACCCCGCTGGAGATCGCCTGCGGCGCCGAAACCCGCTTCCAGCTGACCGCCGACATGCTGGCCGCGATCGAGCCGGCGCCGGCCGGCGTGATCCTCGCCAGCCCGGCCAACCCCACGGGCACGGTGATCCCCGGCGACGAACTCCGGGCCATCGCCGAGGTCTGCCGCGCGCGTGGCATCCGCATCGTCTCGGACGAGATCTATCACGGCCTGAGCTACGCCGAGCCGACCCATTCCCTGCTGGAGTTCGAGCCCGCCGCCATCGTGGTGAACAGCTTCTCCAAGTACTTCAGCATGGCGGGCTGGCGTCTCGGCTGGCTGATCGTGCCCAAGGCGGAGGCGGCGCGCGCGGTGGCCTATATGGGCGCCCTGTTCCTGACGGCGCCGTCGCTGGCGCAGCACGCCGGCCTGGTCGCCATGGACTGCCGCGACGAGCTGGAGGGCAACGTGGCCACCTATCGCCGCAACCGCGAGCTCCTGCTCGAGGCGCTGCCGTCACTGGGCCTGGAGAAGATCGCCCCGCCCGACGGCGCCTTCTACATCTATGCCGACGTGGGGCGGTTGACCGACGACAGCCTGTCATTCTGCAAGCGGCTGCTGCGGGACACTGGGGTCGCCACCGCACCTGGGATCGATTTCGACCCGGTGGACGGCGGCCGGTTCATCCGCATGAGCTTCGCGGCCTCGACCCCGGAGATCGAAGAGGCGATCCGCCGCCTCGTCCCGTGGTTCGCCGCCGCGGCCTCCTGACCCGCGCCTTCGCTCAAGGAAAACGCCCGATGCAGACCCGCAAGCTTGGTCCTTTCGACGTCTCGGCCATCGGGCTGGGCTGCATGAGCCTCTCGCACGCCTATGGCTCGCCGCCGCCCAGGGCCGCCGCCGCGGCCGGCGTGACCCTGTCCCCCGAGATCAAGGCTGTTAGGGACCTGCTCGCGTCCCAGCGTCCCCCTTCCGGGGGAAAGCGGCGCGAAGCCCCGGCAGGGGCGAGTCGCCGATGGGGGAAGTCTTCCTTCGCACTTCCCCCATCGGCCACTCGCGCTCCGCGCATCGGGCCGCTTTCCCCCATAGGGGGAAGTCACTGACGCACGCGCCGCAGGTCCCTA
>DASVNS010000142.1:0-6976 GCA_036383735.1 Phenylobacterium sp.
GTCCGCCGCGCGCTCGGCGGACGGCGTGCTCGTGCGCGTGCATCCGTCGCTGGCCCCGCTGAACCATCCGCTCGCCCAGGCCGGGGGGGCGCTGAACGCGCTGTTCATCGAGGGCACGCAGATCGGGCGCATCTTCATCCAGGGGCCGGGGGCAGGGGCGGGACCGACCGCCGCCGCAGTGGCCGCCGATATCGCAGACGTGATGACCGAGGCGCGGCGGCCGGTCTTCCAGGCGCCGGCCAAACAGCTGAGGCCGTTCGATCCGATCGATCCCTCCAAGATGATGGGGCGCGCCTATCTGCGGTTCCTCGTGAAGGACGAACCGGGCGTCATCGCGGCGGTCTCCGAGACCCTTGCGGAGGCCGGCGTCTCGATCGAGAGCTTTCTGCAAAAGCCGACCGAGGGGACGGAGGGCGTGCCGATCGTCCTGACGACCCACGCGGTGGCGGAATCCGTCCTGACCGCGGCAGTTGAGCAGATCGCCCGGCTGCCGGCGGTGCTGGATCGTCCTCATCTGTTGCGGATCGCCCGCATCTAGGGTCAAACGCGCTCCGATAGAGATGCGCTCGCTGAGGTTGGAAACGAGATGAGTTCTGAAGTTCTGGATCGCGGTCTGGTGCTGGAAGCGGTCCGGGTCACCGAAATCGCCGCCATCGCCGCCTGGAAGCTGGTGGGCCGGGGCGACGAAAAGGCCGCCGATCAGGCCGCCGTCGACGCCATGCGCACGGCGTTGAACGACCTGGATATCGATGGCGAGATCGTCATCGGCGAAGGCGAGCGCGACGAAGCTCCGATGCTCTACATCGGCGAGAAGGTGGGCAAGGGCAAAGGCCCGAAGATCGACATCGCCCTCGACCCGCTGGAGGGCACGACGCTCACCGCCAAGGCGATGGCCAACGCCTGCGCCGTCATGGCCTGGGCGCCCAAGGGCACGATGCTGAACGCGCCCGACACCTACATGGACAAGATCGCCTGCGGACCCGGCTATCCGACCGGGGTGATCGACCTCGACAAGACCCCGGCCGAGAACATCCAGGCGCTGGCCAAGGCCAAGGGGGTGGAGCCCAACGAGATCACCGTCTGCATCCTGGATCGTCCCCGGCATGCCGACATCATCGCCTCGGCGCGGTCGGTCGGCGCGCGCGTGCACCTGATCACCGACGGCGACGTGGCCGGCGTCATCAACACGACGGACCCGGAAACCGGCATCGACCTCTATGTCGGCTCCGGTGGAGCGCCCGAAGGCGTCCTCGCGTGCGCGGCGCTGAAGTGCGTCGGCGGCCAGTTCCAGGGCCGCCTGGTGTTCCGCAACGGCGACGAGCGCGCCCGCGCCGCCCGGGTCGGCATCACCGACCTGGACAAGAAATATGACCTGCACGAACTGGTCCGCGCCGATGCGATCTTCGCGGCGACCGGAGTGACCAAGGGCGCGCTGCTGGACGGCGTGACCTTCTCCGGCGGCTTCGTGCACACCCACACCCTGGTCATGAACTCCGCCACCCGCACCGTGCGCGACGTGCGGATGAAGCGTCCGGTCTGACGCGACCGCTCCTGACGCAGGGAGCGACCAGCCGGGTGGCAGGTCGCGGGATGTTAGGTCCTGGCGACTCGGCGACGCCAGGCCGATAGTGCGCGTAGCGAAGCAGTGGGCGGGCGGATGGCGGACGGGAGCGCGCAAGTGGGGTTCCTGGGCGTCACGCGTTCGCTTAGCGGGCGTCTCTGGCGCCAGCGCGCCGCAGACGCAGAGGTCGTTCGCCGCCACCAGCTCGACCACGGCCTGTCGGAGCCCCTGGCGCGAGCCCTGGCCTCGCGGGGGATCACCGCCGAGACCGGCGCGGACTTCCTGAACCCGACGCTGAAGGCGCTGTTTCCCGATCCCTCGTCGTTCGCAGACATGGACCTGGCCGCCGAGATCCTGGTCGATGCGCTCGAGGCGCGCCGGCGGATCGTGGTGTTCGCCGACTATGACGTGGACGGCGCCTCGTCGGCCTCGCTCATCGTGCGCTGGTTCCGAGCCATGGGCCTGGAGCTCTCGATCTATGTGCCCGATCGGATCAATGAGGGCTACGGACCGTCGCCGGCCGCATTCCGCCGCCTGAAGGCCGACGGGGCCGAACTGATCATCACGGTCGACTGCGGGGCCGCCGCCCACGACGCCCTGGCCTGCGCGGTGGAGATCGACCTGCCCGTGGTCGTGGTCGACCACCACCTGATGCGCCCCGGCGAAATCCCGGCGGTGGCGGCGCTGGTCAATCCCAATCGGCCCGACTGCAAGTCGGGGCAGGGTCACCTGGCCGCGGCCGGCGTCAGCTTCGTCCTGCTGGCCGCCCTGAGCCGCGAGGCTCGCCGTCGCAACCTGTTCACCGGTCCGGGTCCCGACCTGAAGGCCTGGCTCGACCTGGCCGCCATGGGCGCGGTCTGCGACGTCACCCAGTTGACCGGCTTCAACCGCGCCCTGACGGCGCAGGGGCTAAAGGTCATGTCGGCCTGGGGAAATCCTGGCCTGAAGGCGCTGATGGAGGTGGCGAAGGCCCAGGGGCCGGCGTCGGTGTTCCACGTGGGCTTTCTGCTGGGGCCGAGGATCAACGCGGGCGGGCGGATCGGGCGGTCGGACCTGGGCGCGCGCCTGTTGTCCACCGACGACCCACAGGAAGCCGCCGAGTTGGCCGCCGAGCTGGATGCGCTGAACGCCTCGCGCAAGCAGGTGGAGGCCGAGGTCCAGGAGGCGGCGGTCCGCTACATCGAACGCGAGAGCAACCAGGCCGATGCGCCGTGCCTGGTGGTGGCCGCGGACGGCTGGCATCCCGGCGTGATCGGGATCGTGGCCGGCCGGCTGCGCGAACGCTATCGCAAGCCCGTGGTGGTGATCGGCATCGATCGGGCCGCCGACGTCGGCAAGGGCTCCGGCCGCTCGCAGACGGGGGTAAACCTCGGCCGCGCCGTCCAAGCCGCCTACGAAGAGGGCCTGCTGCTGTCGGGCGGCGGCCACGCCATGGCGGCGGGGCTGTCGGTGCGACCCGACTCGATCCCGGAGCTGCGGGCCTTCCTCTGCGAGCGGATGGCCGCCGAGGCCGAGGTCGCCGCCGCCGAGGACGGGCTGGAGATCGACGCCCTGGTCACCACGCGGGGCGCCGACCGTACGCTGTGGGCCGACTTCCAGCGGCTCGCGCCTTTCGGGCCGGGCAATCCGGAACCGGCCTTTGCCGCCGCCGACGTGCGGATCGAGCGACCGATGGCCCTGCGCGGCGGGCATGTCCGCTGCACGCTGACGGACGGATCGGGCGGGCGACTCAAAGCTGTGGCCTGGCGGGTCGAGGACACTGAGGCCGGCCGCCGCCTCTTGCAGGAGGGAGGCGCGGTGCATGTGGCCGGCCGCCTGAAGCCGGACGACTGGCAGGGCCGGCAAGGCGTCGAACTGGAGATCGAGGACGTCGCCGACCCGCGCGCCCGATAGGCGACGCAGGTGCGGGTTTCCGTGGCCGTCGCGCTCGAAACTTTCGGGAATCGAAGCCTTTCTCCTCAGGTCCGGGGTCGTGGCTGACCCAGGACGGCTCCCGCCGAACATAAGTCAATTTCGGCCGCTTGCGCCCCAAATCGAAGGCCGCTATAGAGCGCGCCTCGCGCCACGCGGTCCCTTCGTCTATCGGTTAGGACGCCAGGTTTTCAACCTGGAGAGAGGGGTTCGACTCCCCTAGGGACTGCCACGCGAGTTCCCCCTTCAGGTGTTTGGGCTTGCGATCCGCGACATTCGTCGCCCGCGAATCCCCATTGACGCCAGGCATGCTCCGAGAACAGTGTTACAGTCGGCCTCGATCCATTGTGGGGAGGGTAGCGGCCGAGGGGCGAATGGCTGGTTACGAACTCGAGCAAGTGGATGCGCCACCGCCAGTGCGGATCTGCGGTCGCGTGAAATGGTTCGACGTGGGCAAGGGCTACGGCTTTGTCGTGCCCGACGATCCCAGTCTTACCGACCTCAAGGATGTGCTGCTCCACGTCACGAGCCTGCGCACCTGCGGTCGCGAAACCTGCCTCGAAGGCTCGGCGATCACCTGCGACGTCGTCCGCCGCCCCAAGGGCTGGCAGGTGGCCGAGGTGGTGCTGGTCGACGAGAGTTCCGCCACCCCGCCGGAGGCGAGGCCAGAGGCCCTGCGCAGCCGCCCCGAGGCGTCCAACCGCCCGCCGCGGTCGCCTCCGCTGCACGCCGAAGGGCCGCTGGAGCACGCCAAGGTGAAATGGTTCAACCGCGCCAAGGGCTACGGCTTCGTTGTGCGCGACACTCAGCCCGGCGACATCTTCGTCCACATCGAGACGCTCCGGCGCTCGGGCATGGAGGACCTGCAGCCGGGGGACAGCGTGTTGGTGCGCTTCGCCGAAGGGCCCAAGGGACTTGTCGTCGCCGACATCGAGGCGTCTAACCTCGCCTGAGAGACGACACGCTTCGGAGCTGCCTTCGTGCTGCATGAGTTGATCGGCCGCCGCCTCGGCGTCGCGCTGGCCCTGACCCTGTTGGCCGCCGCGCCGGCAATGGCGGAGATTCCCCGCCAGGACCCCAAGACCTGCAAGGGCCAGCCCGAGATCAGGCCGCTGGAGCGGCTCCAGGTGCGCAGCGACAAGGGCGTCTCAAGCTTCCAGGTCGAAGTCGCCGACAGCGACAGGGAGCGGGAGTACGGCCTGATGTGCCGCCGCCGCCTCGCGCCTGACCGCGGCATGCTGTTCCTGTTCTCCCGCTCCGAGCCGCAGATGTTCTGGATGCGGAACACCCTGATCCCGCTGGACATCGTCTATATCGGCGAGAGCGGCCGGGTGGTGTCGATCAGCCGCAACGTCCAGCCGCTGGACGAGAGCGGCGCCCCGTCGGCCGGCCCCGCCAAGTTCGTGCTCGAGCTGCCGGCCGGACGCGCCGCCCAGATCGGCCTGCTGCCCGGCGACCGTGTGCTGCACCGGGCCCTGCCGCATGGCTGACGAGATTCCGGAGCCGCCCGCCGGCTTCATCCGCTCGGAAGGGCGCGGCCAGTTCACGACGCATAACGGGCCGCTGTTCCACCGGATCACCAGCGGCGAGATGGTGGAGCAGGCCTTCTACGCCCTGCCGCGGCACACCAACGGCATCGGCCTGGTGCACGGCGGCATGCTGTCGGCGTTCGCCGACGGGCTGTTGGCCATGGCGGTGGGCCGGGGCGCCCAGAAGGTGGCGGTGACGATCCACCTTTCCATCGACTTCCTGCACATGGCGCGCCAGGGCGACTGGATCACCGGCGAGGCCAGGATGAGCCGCGCGACCAAGGACGTCGCCTTCGCCGATGGCCGCCTGCAGGCCCGCGGCGTGGACATCGTCAGGGCGTCCGGCGTCTTCAAGCTGATGTCGCGACACGGTTAGGTTTGCCGAAAACGCGAAACGCCCTCGTGGCAGCGCATCCGGCTGCTCCGTTCGCCGTTCGTCAGCGGAACGACGGTCGTGGATCACCCGCGGATGTTCTAACCCCGGTTTGTGTTCCCAGCACCCGGCTCGCTCGGTGAAAAACCCGCCAAAGCAACAGTGCGCTGGCCAACGCCCCCAGGTTTGGCACGACGCTGTAGCCGCCTGCAATATGGGCGAACAACGGCGAGACGAAGACCAGGCCGATGGTGGCCTTCTCCCACGGCATGAAGCCGTGCTCCCGACCTTCACGGATCAGCCATGCGACCGGCAAGAACAACAGAGCCATGTCGTAGGGGTAGAGGTAGGGCGTCGCCAATACGGTGGCGGCGGCTAGGACCGCGCATTTGGCCAGCGCGGAAACGGACGTCCGCCAGACGACGATGACGATCACAGCCGCGACTATGGCTGTGCCAGCCTGACAGGCGACCGCAAGCGGGTAGTTGATCGGCGCGAGCATGGCATACACGCTTTGCATCTTCGCGGTGTTGCTCGCGGAACCCAAGGTGACGCCCGCATGGGCGCTCAATCCCGTGACAAATGCGATGAATGGGCCGGGGCCGAGGATCGTCCAGGATCCAGCCAAGGCGCCCACAGACGAGGTCGCCGCGCCATAGAACGCCCGCCGGTAGCCTCCGGCCAGGAAGGCGATCGGGAGCAGCAAGGCCAAGTGCGGTTTGATGACGAGCAGGCCAAACAACAGCCCTGCGACGAACGGCCGGCGCGACAATAGGCAAGCCGCAGCGATGAACATTGAGCCTGTCAACAGCCCGTTCTGCCCGATAGCGCCGTTGATGTAGAACGGTGTGAAGGCGAGCGCTGGAACCAATCCGATCAGGCGCCGGGTGACGGAGATCCAGAGGATCGAACACCCCAGTACCCAAATGGGGAACGCCACCGCAAAGGGCAGGAGGCCAAACGGCGCGACGATCACCAGGAAAGGGGGTGGGTTAGCAAAGGGCTGCCACTGAGGGGCGAACCAAGCCTGCAACTGCTGGAGCGCTGCGGGGCTGTACGACAGGGTGGGATCGGACCAGGCGAGCCGGCCAGCCGCCCAGAATGATGCGAAGTCCGGGGCGCCCGATGGGCCAAGGGCATAGAAATAGCCCCAGATCAGCGCCGGCGCGTACAGCAGAACGAGAAGGCGCGGATAGACCCGAGCCCGCTCGGCGTCGAACCAGTCGGCGGTCCGTAAAAACGATAAGGTTCCCATCCCGCAACCTAGGCACGAATCGTGCCAAAAGCGAGGTTAGGGCTTGTGCGCAACATCCCATCCGCGCCAGCCCATGCAAACAAAGACGGAACGAGCTCGCACATAAGAGGCCCCGTGTCCCACGAAAGGAGGCCGTGAGACCTGATCGAAGTCTTTCGATGCTATTTTGTTCTCATTGCCTGTCCCGCTAAACGCCTATAGCTCCACGCGTTCCAGCAAATCGGGGCGTAGCGCAGCCTGGTAGCGCATCTGCTTTGGGAGCAGAGGGTCGCAAGTTCGAATCTTGTCTCCCCGACCCATAATTATAGGCACTTCGGCAGTGCCACATTGATCCGGCTATAGTCGAT
>DASVNS010000143.1:0-5633 GCA_036383735.1 Phenylobacterium sp.
CACGCCGGCCACGTCGCCGGTCAGCTCCTGCATCGAATAGGCCTCGATCGGCTGCGGCTTGTCCGAGCCGCCGTAGCCGCGGACGTCGATCGCCGCCACCTGGTAGCCCGCCGCCGCGATCGGCCCGATCTGATGGCGCCACGAGTACCAGCTCTCCGGGAAGCCGTGGACCATGACGACCAGCGGCCCCTCGCCCTCAACGGCGGCGCGCAGCCTGGCGCGGCCGGTGTCGATGATGCGAAACTCAGGCATGCGTTTTCCCCCTACGGTTCATCCCATGTCCCCCCAGCGCGCGGCGCTGGCAAGGCTGACCTGACGTCATCATTGACCGCGGCATCGGCGGCCCCAACCATGGCTTCGTCGTCGATGGGGGCCTTTCGCCATGACCAGCCGATCCGTAGCGGGCTCCGTTGTCCTGGTCACCGGCGCAGCTTCCGGCATGGGCCGCGCCACGGCCGAGGTGTTCGCAGCCGAGGGCGCCCATGTCGCCTGCACCGACATCGCCGCCGAGAGCGTGCGCGAGGTTGCCGACGACCTGGTCCACCGCGGCTTCAGCGCCGAGGCCTGGACCCTCGACGTGGCGGACGCCGCCGCGATCACCCAGACCGTGGCCGCCGTGGCGGCCCGGTTCGGGAGCCTCGACATCCTGATCAACAACGCCGGCGTCTCGGCGTTCGCCGCCATCGACGCCGACAACTACGAGCCCGTGTGGGTGCGCTCGCTGTCGATCCTGCTGACCGCCCAACAGCGGCTGATCCGGGCCGCCCTGCCCCATCTGCGAAAGTCCGCAGCGCCGCGCATCGTCAACATCGCCTCGACCGGGGCCCTGGGCGCCACCAGCCGCGACAGCCCGTATGCGGCGGCCAAGGCCGGCGTCACCGGGCTCACGCGCGCCCTGGCGGTCGAGCTCGGCCCGGAGGGGATCACCGTCAACTGCATCTGCCCCGGCCCGATCCTGACCGGTATGACCGAGGCGATCCCCGACAGGGACAAAGAGACCTTTGCACGGCGTCGCACCGCGCTGCGCCGCTACGGCCGGCCCGAGGAGGTCGCACACATGACGCTTAGCCTCTGCCTCCCCGCAGCGTCTTACATCACGGGGACGACAATTCCGGTCGACGGCGGACTGATGGCCCGCAACGCCTGAGGCTCCACACCTAGTCGCGGTGGCCCAGGCCAGGCAGTCGGCGGAGCCAGCCCGGCTTCTTCTTCGGCTGGGCGGCCTCCGTCGCCGCCGGGACCTCGGCGGCCGGCGGGCTGACATCGGTCACCGCCGCCCGTTGCAGCCCAAGGTCGCGGTCGCAGCGCTCGTCGCGCTTCGGCGTCTCGAAGACGGTGGCGGTCAGCACCGGCTGGCGGCCCGGCTTGTTGGTGCTGACGAACACCGCCAGGGCGCGCCGGCCCTGCAGGTTGCAGTAGGTCTCGCGGAAGGCCCAGTCGCCGGCCTCCCACCTGGTCTTGGCGGGGACCAGCAGCTCCGCCCGCCGCTTGAGCGCCACCTGCACCGCGTCCTGGATCTGCACCGGCTCGCCGGCTTCGACGCGCACGGTGCAGCTGACCGGATCCTTGCCGCGACGGATCGTGACATCGTCGCCGTCGATGTCCTCGACCGGCGCATTGTCGATCACCGCCGCAAGGCAGGCCGCCGTCGCCGAGCGCGCCTCCTGCACCGGGTCGGCATGGGCCGCGATGGCGGGGAGGGTCAGCAGGAGGGCAAGGGCAAGCGTTCGCATGGCGCTGGTTCGCCTAGCATCACGGCGCCGATGTGGCGATCAGCCGGTGTTGCGAAGGCCGGACGCGACCCCAGCCACCGTGAGCTGGATCGCCAGCTTGAGCTGCGGATCGTCATTGCCGGCGCGGCGGCGGGCCAGAAGCTCGAGCTGCAGGTGGTTCAGCGGATCCACGACCTCGGCCGCCAGCGCGACCGACTCGGCCATCTGCGGGTGGTTGTCCAACAGGGTCGTCCCGCCGCGGATCGCCAGCACCAGGGCGCAGGCGGCCTCATGCTCCGAGCGGATGCGATCGAAGATCGCCTTGCCGTCCGGAGCTGCGTGCAGCGCCGCGTACTTCGCCGCGATCGCCATGTCGGACTGGGCCAGCGCCACCTCCATGTTGGAGATCATCGAGGCGAACACGCTGTTCTCGGTCAGGGCGCGGAGGTCGCCGATCGACAGCCCCGCCGTCGCCGCGCCGCCGGCCAGGCCATACCAGGCGGGCAGCATGAAGCGGGCCTGGGACCAGGAGAACACCCACGGGATCGCCCGCAGGTCCTCGATCCGCCGGCTGGCGGTGCGAGAGGCTGGCCGGCTGCCGATGTTCAGGCCGACGATCTCGGAGATAGGCGTCGCCCCCCAGAAGAAGTCCTCGAAACCGGGAGTGTCGTAGACCAGCGCCCGATAGGCCTGGAACGAAGCCTGGCTCAGGGTCTCCAGCAGGGCCGGCCCGACCTCGGCCTCATCCGCCGTCCGGGCGCTGGCCATCGCCACCGCGGCGACCAGGCTGTCGAGGTTGCGTCGCGCCGTAGGTTCGTCGCCGAACCGGCGCGAGATCATCTCGCCCTGCTCGGTGAGGCGCAGGCGGCCTTTCACGGTCCCCGGAGGCTGCGCCATCACCGCCTCGGCCGCCGGACCGCCGCCGCGCCCCACGGAACCGCCGCGGCCGTGGAAGTACCAGAGATCGATCCCCTGCCGCTCCGCCTCGGCGGCCAACACCGCAGCCGTCTTGGTGACGTTGTAGCGGGAGGCCACGAAGCCGCCGTCCTTGTTGCTGTCGGAATAGCCCAACATGACCTCGCGCCACTTCGGCTCGCCGAACATCTGGGGCGGCAGCTTCAGCGACAGCCATTCCCTGAGCAGCACGGGGCCGTGCTCCAGGTCGCCGATGGTCTCCAGGAGCGGAGCGATGCGGATGGCGCTGCGCCCCTTGTCGCCCCCCTGCACCAGCCCGGCCTGCTTCAGCAGCACCAGAGGCTCGAGCACGTCCGAGAGCGTGGCGGTCTTGGAGATGATGTAGGCGCCCAGGGCGTTCTCGCCGTAGAGCCGCACCACCTCGGCCGCGGCGTCGAGCACGCCCAGCTCACGCATCGACTCTTCGCTGTAGTCCAGGAACGGAGACCGCAGCGGCCGGTCGTGGCTGAGCTCCTTGGTCAGCACCCGCACCCGCTCGGCCTCGTCCGAGCCCAGGTAGTCGATGTTCACCCCGGCGCGGACATACAGCTCGTGGATCATCCGCTCGTGGACGTCGGCGTTCTGGCGCAGATCGATCGCCAGCAGATGGAACCCGCAAGCCCGGGCGATAGCCACCAGGGTGCGCAGGCGCGAGCCCACCACCCGCTCGCCCAGGTGGGTCCGGATCGACTGGCGGATCGTCTCCAGGTCGGCCACGAAATCCGCCGCGGCTTCATAGGGGGGCGATTTCGTGGGCCACGCGCCGCCCGCGACGCGGTTGGCCGTCGCCGACAGCCGGTCCCAGATCTCCTGGAGGGCCAGGCGGTAGGGCTCGTCCTTGCGGTGCGCGTCGTCCACGCCCGCCTGCGGCGAAGCCTCGGCCAGCGCCAGGACACCCGGGCTGGCGGCGGCGAGATCGACGCTGATGGCCAGGTCGAACCAGAGCCGCCGCACCTCGTCGGAGTAGTGGTTGAGGATCAGCCGCGCCTGCGAGCGCATGGCCAGGCGCAGGGTCTCGCCCTTCACGCCCGGATGGCCGTCGCGGTCGCCGCCCAGCCACGAGCCCAGCGTCAGCGGCGTGGCGTTCTCGAACTGCTCGCTCCAGCCGTCGTAGAGTTCGGCCAGCGCCGGCAGGATCGAGCGGCGCACAATGGCCAGGGAGTTCCGGATCTCGTCGGCCGGGCTGATCCGGTCCGGCCGATGCATCCTGGCCTTCCACAGCAGCGCCACCTCGCGGAACAGGTCCTCGCGCAGCCGCCGCTCGATGTGCGGCAGGAGGTGGTGAGTGCGAAGCGACATCAGCCGCGCGATCTCGGCCTCTCGCTCGACCACCGCGCGGCGGCGAACCTCGGTGGGGTGCGCGGTCAGCACCGGGGCGACCGCCATCCGCGACACGATCCGACCCGCGGCCTTTGGCCCGAGCCGCTGGGCGGCGTCGACCAGGCTGTGCGGCTGGGCGCCGGGCTCAATCTCCGCCTCCACGGAACGCCTGCGGCCCGCCACGTCCTCCCCGAGGTTCGAGAGTAGGGACGCGCATGTGAAGGCCCGGGCCAGATAGACCGCCTGGTCGGGCCGCAGCGTCGAGAACAGCGCCTCCAGCGCCTCCTCGTCATCCTGGCGAGCCACGTCGCGGGCGCGCGCGACCAGAGTTGCGGCGTCCTCGCCGTCCAGATAGCGGATCACGTCCTCGAGCAGCGCCGTGAGGTAATGGACCGCCTCGCCGGCCGCAGCCTCGGGAACCGGGGCGACCTTCATGTCCATCATCGGGTCGAACCCTTCACGGGAAGCTCACGCAATATAGAACAGGGACCACGGCCCGTTCGCCAGCATAGTACTGCGGAATTGCGGCCACTGCATGAGACGCCGCGGACGAAGGCGCGCGACCGTCAAGGCGCCCAAGCCTTGCGCTCTCATATCCCTCGGATCGCCTTGATGAGCTCCACGGTAGAGCGGACCCGCGCCTCGACGCCTGCGTAGTCGCCGGCGTCCAGCAGCGCCTTGGTGATCAGGTTCGAGCCCATTCCGCAGGCCACGATCCCGGCGTCGAACCAGGGCCGCAACGAGGCCTCGGCCACGTCGACCCCGCCGGTGGGCATGAGCTTCGTCCAGGGCATCGGACCCAACACCGCCTTGACGAACTCGGGCCCGCCGACCGAACCGCCAGGAAACACCTTCACGATCTCGCAGCCCAATTCCTGGGCCTGGCCGATCTCGCTGGCGGTGCCGCAACCCGGCGAATAGGGGATCATCCGCCGATTGCAGACCTTCGCGACGTCGGGGTTCAGCAGCGGCCCCACGATGAAGTTCGCGCCGTTGGCGATGTAGATCCCTGCAGTCGGGGCATCCACGATCGAGCCCACGCCCATGATCACGCTGGGATCGGCCTTGGCGAAGTGACGGGTGACGTCCAGGAAGACCTGGCTGGCGAAGTCGCCGCGGTTGGTGAACTCGATGCACTTGGCCCCGCCATTGGCGCAGGCCTGGATCACCTTCACGCACACTTCGGGATCGGGGTGGTAGAAGACCGGGATCACGCCCTGGTCCATCATGGCGTTCAGCACGACGAGGCGATCGCGGGCCATCCGGCGGTCCTTCCTTAACGCTTGCGGCCGGTTCAACGCGCCAGCCAACCGCCGTCCACAGGAACGACGGCGTCGTGCATGTAATCTGCTGCGCGGCCTGCGAGGAAGGCCGCCG
Organism: Phenylobacterium sp.; assembly: GCA_036383735.1. Lineage (GTDB taxonomy): Bacteria > Pseudomonadota > Alphaproteobacteria > Caulobacterales > Caulobacteraceae > Phenylobacterium. The sequence continues at coordinate 5,364 of DASVNS010000143.1, forward strand.
TACTGTGGGCGACGCGCCGCGCCGCAGGCGCTGAAAGAACAAGACGACCGCCAAGCCGCCAAGACCGCCAAGGGGCCTGCGCGAGCGCCGCCGGCAGCGGATGGCTGGGCGGGCTTGGCGGCTTGGTGTCGAAATCGAGCGCCTGCGGCGCAGCGCGGAGCCGGTCAGGCCGAGCTTTGCACGGCGGGGGCGGCGGGCGGCGCCTCGTCCGCCCAGCGGGGGTCGGGCAGGTCGCGCCAGCGGCGCGCGGCGGCTTCGGGCAGGCCCAGG
>DASVNS010000144.1:0-12997 GCA_036383735.1 Phenylobacterium sp.
CGCGGCCCACGCCGCAGCCCCGTCGACCCCTGCGCCTGCCGCCGCAACGGCCGCCGCCGCGCCGGCGCGGGCCAATGGCGACGAGGTGAAGTCGCCGATGGTCGGCACGATCTACCTGCAGCCCAACCCCGAATCGCCAGCCTTCGTGAAGGTGGGCGACACGGTGGAGGCCGGCCAGACGCTGTTCATCGTCGAGGCGATGAAGACCATGAACCCGATCCCTGCGCCCCGCAGCGGCAAGATCGTGCAGATCCTGGTCGAGGACGCCCAGCCGGTGGAGTTCGGCGAACCTCTCGCCATCATCGAGTAGGCAGATGTTCGACAAGATCCTGATCGCCAACCGGGGCGAGATCGCCCTGCGCGTCCACCGGGCGTGCAAGGAGATGGGCATCTCCACTGTCGCCGTGCACTCCGAGGCCGACAGCAGCGCCATGTGGGTGCGGCTCGCCGACGAGTCGGTGTGCATCGGGCCGCCGCCCGCCGCGAAGAGCTACCTGCACATTCCGGCGATCATCGCCGCCTGCGAGATCACCGGCGCCCAGGCCGTCCACCCCGGCTACGGGTTCCTGTCGGAAAACGCGCGCTTCGCCGAGATCGTCACGGCGCACGGCTACACGTTCATCGGCCCCAAGGCCGAGCACATCCGCATGATGGGCGACAAGATCACCGCCAAGCAGGCGGTGAAGCAGGCCGGCATCCCCGTCGTCCCCGGCTCGGACGGCGCGATCACCACCGAGGAAGAGGCCATCGCGGCGGCGAAGGAGATCGGGTTCCCGGTCCTCATCAAGGCGGCGGCCGGCGGCGGCGGGCGCGGCATGAAGGTGGCCAAGACCCCGGACGACCTGATCGAGGCGGTCCAGACGGCCCGCTCCGAAGCCAAGGCGGCGTTCGGCGACGACGCGGTCTACATGGAGCGCTACCTCCAGACGCCGCGCCACATCGAGTTGCAGGTCATCGCCGACAGCTTCGGCAACGTCTGCCACCTGGGCGAACGCGATTGCTCCCTGCAACGCCGCCACCAGAAGGTGCTGGAAGAAGCCCCCTCGCCGGTCATCGACGCCGCGGCCCGCGCCAAGATCGGCAAGGTCGTCGTCGATGCGGTGAAGGCCATCGGCTACCTGGGCGTCGGCACCATCGAGTTCCTGTACGAGAACGGCGAGTTCTTCTTCATCGAGATGAACACTCGCCTGCAGGTCGAGCACCCGGTCACCGAAGCCATCACCGGCATCGACCTGGTGCGCGAGCAGATCCGCATCGCCGCCGGCCTGCCGCTGTCGTTCAAGCAATCGGACGTGGTCTTCGAAGGCCACGCCATCGAATGCCGTGTCAACGCCGAGAACCCGAAGACCTTCGCCCCCTCGCCGGGCCTCGTCACCGACTATCACGCGCCGGGCGGCCTCGGCGTGCGGATGGATAGCGCCCTCTACGCCGGCTACTCGATCCCGCCCTACTACGACAGCCTGATCGGCAAGCTCATCGTCCACGGCCGCGACCGCGAGGAGTGCATTGCGCGCCTCAACCGTTGCCTGGGCGAGATCGTGGTCGGCGGCATCGACACCAACATCCCGCTGTTCCAGGAGCTGCTGCATCAGCCTGACATCCTGAAGGGCGACTACAACATCCACTGGCTCGAGCGGTGGATGGAGAGCCAGAACAGCTAGCGGTCGCCGCCGCTCGGCAGCCAGGCCCTTCGTCCTTGTTCCCCGATGCGTCGGAGGCGGTTAGAGGTCGGGAATGCCCGCGTTCGACGCCCGCGACCTGCTCGACTGCTACGCCCGCGGCGTGTTCCCGATGGCCGACGCTCGCGAGGATGCGCGGGTCTTCCTGATCGATCCCGAACGGCGCGGCGTGATCCCGCTGGACGGTTTCCACGTCTCGCGGCGGCTGGCGAGAACGGTGCGCAGCGACACGTTCGACGTCCGCTTCGATACCGCCTTCCACCGGGTCGTTCTGGAGTGCGCCGCCGCGGGGCCAGGGCGGACCGAGACCTGGATCAACCGGCCGATCGAGGCGCTGTATCTGCAGCTCCACCAATCCGGGCGCGCCCACAGCGTCGAGTGCTGGCAGGGCGAGGAGCTGGTCGGCGGCCTCTACGGCGTGTCGCTGAAGGGCGCGTTCTTCGGCGAAAGCATGTTCTCGCGACGGCGTGACGCGTCGAAGGTCGCCCTGGTGCATCTGGTGGCGCGGCTCATCGCCGGCGGTTTCGTGCTGCTGGACACCCAGTTCATGACCGACCACCTGAGCCAGTTCGGCGCCCAGGAGATCAGCCGCGCAACCTACCATCGGCGCCTGGCGAAGGCGTTGCAGGTCCCGGCCAGCTTCTATGTGGGCGGCACGCCGGGCGCTTCCGGCGGAACGGCGGGCGCAGCCTTGGGTTCGGGCGACGGAGACGACGGCACGGGCTTGGAGGGCGGCGCGGCGGGGAGGTCCAGCAGCTTGGGCTCGGCGGTTCCAGGCGCATTGGCGGTCGGCGGCCGCACGGAGGCGGCGGCCACCTCAGGCGCAGGCTCATTGGCCCTGCAACTGATCGCCCAGGCGTCGTAGGTCGCGTGCTCCACCGGGTTGAGGCCCGGCGACGAGGCGAACATCCAACCCTTGAAGGCCTGCCGCGGCGGCGGCGTCGGCCGGCCGGGCTGCGGCCGCGGCTGGGAATCGATGGTCAGGTAGACGACCGCGTCCTCGATCGCCTCATCGGCGGCCGAGCGCTCGCAGGCGCGAACGGTAAAGACCAGGCCCTTCCAGCGCACGGGCTGACCGACGGCGGCCTCGAAACGCAAGGCCTCGGCGGTCACCTTGTCCAAGGCCTGCAGGATCGCGACGTTGTAGCGGGCGCGGCGGATCGGGGCGGCGACGGGCTTTTCCGCCACCCGGTCCTTCGGCGCCGCCGCCGGCGCCATCTCGTTGGCCTTGACCGGCGAGGCGGCCACGGGGGCCGGTGTGCTGACCGCAGCCGGCGGCGCTTCCTCGGCCGCAGAACCAGTCGCCGGCGCAGCGGGAGCCTCGGCGGGCGCGGGCGCCTGTGGGGCTGTCGGTTGCGCGGCGACCATTCCGGTCAGGGTCGCGCCCAGGGCGACACCCAATCCGGCGCGGCGAAGGAGACGGCTCGGGTTGCGGCGAGGGCCCACGACCTATTCCGGAGTCCAGGCCTCGTAGTCGCCGGTCGCGCGCTGGCGGTCGCCGCCGCGCGAGATCGCCCCCCTGGGCCGGCGCGCGTAGATCGTGCCGGTCAGGTTAGGGAGATGAGCTTTTTCCCATGGCTTCACCACGAACGGCTCGACAGTCGGCGGCTCGTCGAAGGTGTAGTGCAGCCAGCCATGCCAATCCGGCGTGACCTTCGAGGCGTCGGCATAGCCCTTGTAGATCACCCAGCGGCGCTTGCGGCCCCGGTCGTAGCTGTCGCGGTCGTCGCGAGCTTCGTAGTAGGTGTTGCCCAGCTCGTCCTGGCCGACCAAGCGACCGCGACGCCAAGTGGTGAAGTGGATGCCGGTCGTGGCGCCGTTCCACCAGGTGAAGATCGTCTTCAGGACGGACAAATCAGGGCTCTCGGGGCTCGAAATTCCGCCGGACTATAGGCGGGCGCCCCCAGAGCGTCCAGCACAGGTCACGACCCCGTCCACCTCCAATATGTTGGGGATGAACCGCTCCTCACCCACCACATCTATTGCCCACGGCCCGGTGTGACGCCTAGGCTCGTCCGTCAGGGAGTCGGACCGCATCATGACCGAGATGTCGCGCGCGGGAATCGAAGGACGCATCCTCGAGCTGGGCGACCGCCTGGTCGAGGTCGAAGCGCCCGCCCATTTCAGCAATGCCCGGGTCGAGGCTTGGATCGACTGGGCCGGTGGCCGCACCGACCTCGCGGCGGCGATCCTGCAGCACGCCTACACGCTGGCCGGCAAGGCGCACGCCAGGGGGCTCACCAAGGACCTGAAGAGCCGCACGCGGTTCCGGGAGGCGATCACCGAGGCGATGCTGCTGGGGCTTGTGGCGCTCTCGCCTCCGGCCCAACCGCTCCAGGTGATCGAACCTCATAAGGCGGCGCTGGACCGGCTGACCGCCGACCATCGGGGCGGTGAAGCGGCGCAAGCGGCGGCGGCCTTGTTAAGCGCTCGGCTGCAGGCGGTGATGGACGCGGTGCTTCGCTGCGAAGGCGGCCCCGAGGCCTGCGCGGATCCGGCCCGCAACACCAGCCTGGCGCGCGCCGCCGAGGCCGCCCGTGTGGCCGGCGCCGCCGACGCCACGATCCTGGAGGCCATCGCGCTGGCTCGCAGCGGCGAAGCCGAATGGCTTTGCGCCGCCCCGCCTCCCATTCCGGCCGCGCCAGCCGTGGTCGCCGCCCAGGACCAGGCGGCCCTCGCGCGCGCTGCCTGGACGACCGGCCGGGTGATCGCCGCGCCCGACGAGGCCGCCGCCTTCGCCATCGCAGAGGCCACGCAGTTCGCGCGGGCAGGCCTCGAGCTGATGGCCTTCTGGCGTGATCAGGCCTTTGACGACGCCGCATTCGCCGCGGCCGTGAAGCTGGCGGCCATGGCCGCAGCGGCAGAGACCGAGGGGCCGGTGCTGCTGGGCCTGGGCGGACTGGGCGAATGGCTGGTCGCCCATGGCTTCGACTACGACAGCGAGGAGGCCCGTCAGGCCAGCCGCAACCTGTTCCAGGCCGCGCGCCAGGCGACCGACGAGCTGGATCTGGATGTCCGCCTCGGCCTGCTGACCGATCCCGAGCTGGCGCTCCGACTCGGCGCGCGACTGGATGCGGCGCCCTGGGGCGGGGCGGTCGCCGTCGCCGAGACCTCGGACGGCGAGACGATGCGGGTGCTGTCGGAGGCCGCGATGCTGGGGATCGCCGCGACGGGCGCGGACCTCGCAGCGGTTCGCGACGCACTGCTGGGCCATCGCAGCCTGGCCGACGCGCCCGGCGTCAGCGCCCAGGCGCTGACCGCGCGCGGGTTCACCAGCCTGGAAATCGCGGCCGTCGAGGCCGAACTGCCGTTCGCGGCAAGCCTTGCCCGCGCGTTTGCGCCCACCATCGTCGGCGAGGGGTTCCTGCGCGACGTGCTCGACGCGACCGCCGAGCAGCTGGCCGATCCCGGCATGGACGTGCTGGCGCTCGCCGGCTTCAGCCCGGACCAGATCGCCGCCGCCGAGGCCCACGCGCTGGGCGTCGGAAGCCTGGCGCATGTCGGCTTCCTCACCGACGACCAGCGGAGGGTCCTGCGTGGCGTCGCCGACCTTCCGGCCGCCGCCGAAGCCGCCATGCTCGCCGCGCTGGCCCCCATCCTCGATGTCCCCCCGGTCCTGGACGTCGCCCTGCCCTGGGATGCGAGCATTCCCGAGGTGGAGGCGCTGATCGGCGCATCTGACGTCGCGATCCGAGTTCGGCGTGCAGCCGCCCCGGCCACCGTCCGCCTCGACATCCCTGCGGTCGCGGAGTTGCCCTCCCGCGCGGCCGCCCCGGTCCAGGCCGAAGAGCGGATCGTCGAGCGGATCGTCGAGCGTGAGCGCACCCGTCAGAAGCTCCCCGACCGCCGCAAGGGCTACATCCAGAAAGCCAGCGTGGGCGGTCACAAGGTCTATCTGCACACCGGCGAGTACGACGATGGCCAGCTGGGCGAGATCTTCATCGACATGCACAAGGAGGGTGCGGCCTTCCGATCGCTGATGAACAACTTCGCGATCGCCATCTCGATCGGCCTGCAGTACGGCGTGCCCCTGGACGAGTTCGTGGACGCCTTCGTCTTCACCCGCTTCGAGCCCGCGGGCAGCGTCACCGGCAACGACACGGTGAAATCGGCCACCTCCATCCTCGACTACATCTTCCGCGAGTTGGGGATCAGCTATCTGGGCCGCGACGAGCTCGCCAGCGCCGACCCGGGCGAACTCAACGCCGATGGGCTGGGCCGCGGCAAGGCCGATGCGCTGGCCTCGGACGAACCCGAGCCGCAGCCGGCCTCGCGGTTCATTTCCCGGGGGTTTGCGCGCGGCGCCGCCCCCGACAACCTGGTCTTCCTGCCGTCGGCGAACCGGGCGCCAGGGCCGGCCGCCATGACCGGAGCCGAGGTTTGCGCCGCCTGCGGAGATATCGCCGTGGTGAAGAAGGGCCAGGCGCTGATCTGCGAGACCTGCGGGACCCGCGCCGGTCGCCGCCCTGAGGATCAGACAGGTTAGAGGTCGGGTCTAAGACCTTCGAATTACCGCGATTTAAGTGGCGCCCGCCACGGGTTGCAGGCAGATCTCCTGGCTTGACGGCAAGGAATTCCCGCGCTGATGGTGCGTAACATCTGTCTCATGGCCGCTCCGCTCGCGATCGCGCTGATCGCCGGCAGCGCGGTAGCCGAACCGGTGATCCGGCGTCAGGACTCGTTCGGCGGGTCTTGCGTGAAGTGCGAACTGTCGGGCCGAAACATGTCGGGCGCGCGCATCGTTGGAGCCAATTTCTCCGGCGCCGTGATGGTGGGGACGAACCTGCGCAACGCCAAGGTCCATGCCTCCGTCTTCTCCGGCGCCGACCTGACGAAGGCCGATCTTTCCGACTCGGCCATGGCCGGCGCGGATTTCTCCGGCGCCAACCTGACCGGCGTGCGAATGCGTTCCAGCAGTGCGAATGGCGTGAGCTTCGGCGCGGCGAACCTGACCCGCGCCGATCTGTCCGACAGCGAGGCGACCGGCGCAAATTTCCGCAAGGCGATCCTAGTGGGCGCCATCCTGCGCTCCGCCAACCTACAGGGCGCCGATCTCAGTCGGGTCGCGGCGAGCCGCGGCGTCTTCGAAACCGCCGACCTGACCGGCGCGTCGATGTCCCATGGCGACTTCAGCCACGCCTCGTTCCGCTCGAGCGACCTCAGCGGCGCCGATATGTCGGATTCGGAATTCGATGGGGCCGACTTCCGCAACGCCGACCTTTCCCACACCGACCTGCGCGGGGCCGACCTGTCCAACGCTCGAAATCTGACCCAGGACCAGTTGGACGACGCCTGTGGCGACCCACGGACGCGTTTGCCCCGCGGTCTTTCCATTCGCGCCTGCAGCAGCGTGCGGTTTGTCCTGCGGCGCGGGCCGCCGAAGCCCGCGATCCGAATGGTCCCCGCGCCGGCGATCCCGCCGGCGTCGCGCGCCGAGCCGCGCTACGTCGTCTCGCTCGCTCAGTAGCGCTCCGCCGCTCAGCCTGCCTTGAGCGGCGGAGCCAAGCGGATATGCAGTTCTTTCAGTTGCTTGTCCGACACTTCTGACGGCGCATTCATCATCAGATCCTGCCCCTGCTGGTTCAGCGGGAAAGCGATGACCTCACGGATGGCCGTCTCGCCGGCCAGCAGCATGACGATGCGGTCGATGCCGGGCGCCAGGCCGCCGTGCGGCGGAGCGCCATGTCGGAACGCATTCAGCATGCCGCCGAACTCGGCCTCGACCACGCTCTGGTCGTAGCCCGCGATCTCGAACGCCCGCACCATGATCTCGGGCAGGTGGTTTCGGATCGCGCCCGAGCACAGCTCGTAGCCGTTGCAGACGATGTCGTACTGATAGGCCAGGATCTCGAGGGGATCCTTGGTGTCCAGCGCCTCCAGCTCGCCCTGGGGCATCGAGAACGGATTGTGCGAGAAGTCGACCCGGTTGGTCTCCTCGTTCATCTCGAACATCGGGAAGTCGACAATCCAGACGAACTCGAAGCGATCCTCGTCGATCAGCTTCAGGTCCGCGCCCAGCTTGGTGCGCGCGGCGCCGGCGAACTTGTAGAACACCTTCGGGTCGCCGGCGACGAAGAAGGCGGCGTCGCCCTGCCCCATGCCGATCTGGCCCATCACCGCCGCGGTCTTCTCGGCGCCCAGGTTCTTGGCGATCGGCCCGCCCCAGCCGCCCTGGTCCTCGGACCAGAAGATGTAGCCCAGGCCGGGCTGGCCCTCGCCCTGCGCCCAGCTGTTCATGCGGTCGCAGAACGCGCGGCTGCCGCCCTTCGGCGCGGGAATCGCCCAGACGGCGTTCTTGGCGTCTTCGAGGATGCGGGCGAACAGCCCGAAGCCGCCGCCGCGGAAGTTCTCGGAGACGTCCTGCATCTGGATCGGGTTGCGCAGGTCCGGCTTGTCCGTGCCGTACTTGGCGATGCTCTCGCGGTAGGGGACGCGCGGGAACGGATACGGCGTCACCGACTTGCCGTTCGCGAACTCCTCGAAGACACCGTGCATGACCGGCTCGATGGCCGCGAAGACGTCCTCCTGGGTGACGAAGCTCATCTCGACGTCGAGCTGGTAGAATTCCAGGCTGCGGTCGGCGCGCAGGTCCTCGTCGCGGAAGCAGGGTGCGATCTGGAAATAGCGGTCGAAGCCCGAGACCATCAGCAACTGCTTGAACTGCTGCGGCGCCTGCGGCAGGGCGTAGAACTGCGACGGATGCAGCCGCGAGGGCACCAGGAAGTCGCGCGCGCCTTCCGGCGAGCTGGCGGTCAGGATGGGCGTCTGGAACTCCAGGAAACCCTGGCCGATCATGCGGTTGCGGATCGACTGGATGGCCTTGGACCGCAGCACGATGTTCCGGTGCAGCGTGTCGCGGCGCAGGTCGAGGTGACGGTTCTTGAGCCGGATGTCCTCGGGGTAGTCGGGCTCGCCGAATACCGGCAGCGGCAATTCGTCGGCCTTGGACAGGACCGTGACGTCCCGCACCTTCAGCTCGATCTCGCCGGTCGGCAGGTTCGGGTTCGCCGTCTCGGCCGAGCGGGCGACGACCTCCCCATCCACGCGGATCACGCTCTCGGCGCGCAGGTGGTCGACCGTGTCGAACCCCGGCGTGCCCGGGCTCAGCACCAGCTGGGTCAAGCCATAGTGGTCGCGCAGGTCGATGAAGATCAGGCCGCCGTGGTCGCGCTTACGGTGGACCCAGCCGGAAAGGCGGACCGTCTTGCCGGTGTCGGCGGCGCGAAGCGCGCCGCAGGTGTGGGTGCGGTAAGCGTGCATGTCTCGGGAATTCGGGGTGTTTTATGAGGCGCGGAAGGGCGCACGCGAGGCCGCGAAAGTCAAGGCGCAGGCGTGGCGGCTGCCTCGGCGGGCCGCCCACGGTAGCCATGGCGTCTCCGGCCCGATCCGCTAGCCTCCGGCGCATGAAGCAACTGCTTATCGTCTGGCATTCGCGGACGGGCGCTGCGCGGGCGATGGCCGAGGCTGCCGTCCGGGGCGCCGCGGGGGAGCCTGAGGTCACGCCACGGCTGGCCCCCGCGGAGCTGGTCCAGGCCGGCGACCTGCTGAGCGCGGACGGCTATCTCTTTGCCTGCCCGGAGAACCTGGCCGCGATGTCGGGCGCGATGAAGGAGTTCTTCGACCGCAACTACTATGCCGTGCTCGACCAGCTGAACGGCCGGCCCTATGCCGCGATGATCGCGGCGGGCAGCGACGGGACCGGCGCGGCGCGGCAGATGGCTCGGATCTGCACCGGCTGGCGGCTGAGGGCGATCGCCGAGCCGTTGATCGTGGGGACCCATGCCCAGACCGCCGAGGCGATCCTGGCCCCCAAGACGCTCGGCGCCGCCGATCTCAAAGCCTGCGCAGATCTCGGCGCGGGCCTCGCGTTAGGGATGGCCATGGGCGTGTTCTGACGGCCTCACACCACCGGCCTGACGATACAGCTTGGCCGTGCTAGCCTTCGGTGGGTTTGAGCCGCGCTTGGGGAGGCGAACGGTCGTCATGTTGGAGGTTCAGCTTGCGTCCTTGAGCATGCCGGAGTTGCGGCGGCTGCTGCAGGCCGCGCGCACCCGCGGACAGGCAGAGCTCGTGCACCGGCTCGAGGCCGAGCTGACGGGCCGCGCCGGTGGATTGGCGAACGCACCGGTGTCGATGGCGCCGGCGACATATGCCGCGCGCCATGACGTGAGCCCGCCACCGGCCGTTCGAAGTCGCAAGTCGGTGATCGCGATCGCCGGACTGGCGGCATCCCTGGGCGCCGCCCTCGCCTGGGGTGTCAGCCTCAAGATCGCGCAGCCTCCGAAGCCGCAGCCGGTCGCGTCGAGCAACCCGGCGCCACCGCAGCGAGTCGCGGTCGCACTCACCGTGGCGGCCGACGCCGAGGCGGCCCAAACGCGCCAGCTCGAGGCGTCCGTCGCAAGCGACCCGGCGTCCCCCGAAGCCGGCGCACCAACCCACAACCCCTGCTACGACCTGCCCACGGCGCGCGAACGCCTGGTCTGCGGCTACCCCACGCTCGCATCGCAGGATCGGCGGATGAAGGCGGTGCTGGAACGTGCGCGCGCGGGGGCCCGCGGTCGCGACCGCGACGCCATCGACGAGGAGCAGGACGCCTGGCAGGGCGTCAGCGCCCACATCTCCGACCGCCATGTCCTGGGCGAGCGCTACGCCCGACGCATCGCCGACCTGGAGGCCGATGTCCGCTAGCGACGCGCGGAACCGCCCCCGCCTGTCCGGCGAGGGCGGCCGATCAGCCCCGGCTAGTAGCGGTAGTAGCGGTACTCGTAGCGCCCGTCGTAGCGGTCGCTGCGGTGGTGATGGCGCCAGCGATAGTCGCGGCGGTTGTCGTAGCGGTCGTATTGGTCCGGTCGCCCGTCGCGGTCACGGTCGCGGTTCCACTCCGCTCGGTCGGGAATTCCGTCCCGGTCGCTGTCGCGGTAGCGATGACGGCTCTCGCGATACCGGTAGCCGTCGTAGCGATCGCCGTCGTAGCGGTCGTAACCGCCCCGGCCGTAGTCGCCGTAGGGCTGGGCCGTAGCGGCGCCTGCCGCGAGGGTGGCGACTGCGGCGGCGACGCCCAGGATGATCTTCTTCATGAGGGTCTCCTTCCTTTGAGGGAGACAGTGCGCCGATGCACCTGAACGCGGGCGGGGCCGCGCGTTCAGCCGGGCGTCAGGTAGGTGAACCGAGTCAGATCCGCACCTCGACGAACACCTCGGCGGCGCCGGCGCTGTGGCCCAGCATGACGAGGCGGAACTGGGCGCCCGACTCTATGGTCAGGATAGCGTCGCCGGCGCGGAAGGCGCTGGCGGCAAGGTCGGGGGTCATGGTCAAGACGCCGCGGAGGCGAAGCGGACCCTGGCGCAGGCTCGCGGGGTCGCCCTCGATCGCATAGCGGGCGGGTCCGTCGTGGCCCAGGAAGCGGACCTGGCCATCGCCCTCGAAGAGCGGCAGCTTCCTTTTGGCTACGCGCATGCAGGCGGCCCCCCGACCAGGGCCAGGAGGCCGCCAGGACGCACTAGGCGGCCTGCAGTTGGCCGGCCGACATCTTGCCGCTGCGCTTGTCGCGCTCGAGCTCGAAGCTGACCTTCTGACCTTCGTTCAGCGAGCCGAGGCCCGCGCGTTCGACGGCCGAGATGTGCACGAAAACGTCGGCGCCGCCTTCATCAGGCTGGATGAAGCCGAAGCCCTTGGTGGCGTTGAACCACTTCACGGTGCCGGTTTGCATGATCGTCCCTTTCCGGACATGAATTCTCGCGCCCGGAATGGGCTTTGAGATCAAAATTTCGTTGGAGGGTCGCGAGCAAGTTCCGGGCTGAAATACTGGATTTCGCCAGGAATGCCGGACGAGCCAAGCCGAGATTTGACCGCTGAAAATTGCGCGCGAATTTCCCCTCTGGCAAGAATTATTGTCAAAATTCTACCGCACAGCCCTGAATATGCTAAAAGACAATGATGCGAATGGTTCCTGACAGGACGGTTCTGACCGTCTCCCGACTCGAAGGCGTATGGCGGGTCGAGTACGGCGGTGAGAGCTTCGGCCACTCGCCCGACAAGGAAGTCGCCAAGGCCGCCGCGAACCGGCATGCCCGCTCGATGTTGGACGAAGGCAAGCCTTGCCAGGTGCGCGTGCAGGGCGAACTCGGCTACGGAGCGGCATGACCATGGCAAAGCCCCTCTCCTCCATTGCATCCAAGCCCGCCGGTTCGCCCGATCGTCGATTCCGCGGCCAGATCGAGTCCGCCGTCGCCGACGGCGTGGCGCTCGATGACATGACCCTGCGCCTGACGCTGCGTGACGTCAGCCTGCTGAGCCGCGACCCGGCCACCCCGGTGACCGACATCAGCTACGCCAACGGCGTGATGCGGTTCCTCGGCGTGAAGATCGAAAAGGGCGGCGTGCCGATCAGCGCCCTGGATCGCGGCGCAACCTGAGGCGCAGCGTTGCCGCCGCAGGCGGTCGGACGCATTCAAGACGTCGGCTCAACGCCGAAACGCCGGGCCGCTTATAGCTGCATCAGCAGGGCCACCGTGACCGCCGCCGCAAGCGTGCCTGCCAGGACCAGGGCCAGGAGGTCGGCGCGGCTCAGCGTCCGCGACGTCACCGCCGGCGGGTGCGCGACCTTCCGGCCGTGCGGGTCGGCAGGGTTCGGCGGGGTGACGCGACGCCACGCGAAATGCGGCCAGGCGCCGCGCGGTATGTGGAGCTGATCAAGTCTCATGACGAACGTCCTCGGTGAGGCCGTCAAAGCAACCTGAACGCAGCCGCCACGGCCTTCTACTCAGCAGCCGCGGCCGAATTCTAATTCAACCCCTGCCCGCCGGCCATCCTTTCACCCTCCGAAGCCGATCATCACGCGAATATTGATGGGCGGCGGACTTCAGCGCCGCGGCGGTGTTCCCCATCTATGGCATGCGCCGGCGCCTTGCGGCGAGCGGGCTCCGGTCGCGCGGAGTGACCGGCATGCCGTCCTGGGCGAGCCCCACCGCGATGCTGCATCGGCCCCCGATCCGGTTCGGGCCATGGCGACGGCGCGCATCGATCGAGGGACCCCGCCCTGTCGCGCCGCGCCGGGATCGCCGACGGCGCGGCGCGTGGGTGGCCCTGACGGTCTCGTTCGGCCTGCACCTGGCGATCATCGGCTACCTGGCGCAGGCGAGGTTCGAGCCGCGCTACCGCGTCTACGCCGAGGACGTCACCAGCGTGGAACTGGTGCGGCCGATCCCGCCACCCCCACCTCCGCCGCCTCCGCCGACGCCGGAGACGCCGCCGCCGCGGACGCCGCCGAAGCTGCAGCCCCGGCCGCCCGTGCAGGTGACCGCGCTGCCGGCCGACAT
>DASVNS010000145.1:0-1954 GCA_036383735.1 Phenylobacterium sp.
CCTGCGGCCGGCTTGGTCTTGGCGGTCAGGATCACACCCGAGGTGTCGCGGTCCAGCCGGTGGATCAGCCGGGGCCGCGCCTTCCCCGGCCTGGCGAAGGCCCACAGCAGCTCGTCCAACGTATGGACCTGACCGCGCCCCCCTTGGCTGGAGAGGCCGGCGGGCTTGTTGAGGACCAGGATGTCGGCGTCCTCATAAAGCACCAGGCCCCGGACCAGGGCGACTTCTGCGGCGGAGAGCCGGATGGGCTGGGCGACTTTCATGGCCTATTCCCCGCCTCGTTCGCGTCGCATGGCGGCCCAGCGCTCCAGGCGCTCCTTGATCCGCGCCTCCGAGCCCTCGCCGCGCGGCTGGTAGAACTGGCGGCGCTCCATGCCCTCGGGGAAGTAGTTCTGGCCGGAAAAACCCTCGGGCGCATCGTGGTCGTAGGCGTAGCCCGCGCCGTAGCCGAGATCCTTCATGAGCCTGGTCGGCGCGTTGCGGATATGCGCCGGCGGCATCAGCGAGCCGGTCTCCCTGGCCGCTTTCATGGCCGCGCCGAAGGCTTTGTAGACCGCATTGGACTTGGGCGCGGCGGCCATGTGGACGACCAGCTGGGCCAGGGCGATCTCGCCTTCGGGAGAGCCCAGGAAGTCGTAGGTGTCCTTGGCGGCGTTGGCGAGCACCAGCGACATCGGGTCGGCCTCGCCGATGTCCTCGGCCGCCGCCCGGATCAGCCGGCGGGCGATGAACAGCGGGTCCTCGCCGCCGGTGAGCATGCGCGCCAGCCAGTAGAGCGCCGCGTCCGGGTCGGAACCACGGATCGACTTATGCAGGGCCGAGATGAGGTTGTAGTGCTCCTCGCGGTCCTTGTCGTAGGCCGGGCTACGCTTCTGCAGGACCTGGCCCAGGGCCTTGGTGTCCAGCGGCGTCGCCGTACCGACGTTGAACAGGGTCTCGGCCAGGGTCAGCAGATAGCGGCCGTCGCCGTCGGCCATCGCCGTCAACGCGACGCGAGCCTCGGGCGCCAACGGCAGATCGCGGCCTTCGTGCGCCTCCGCCTTGCCGAGCAGGATCTCGAGCGCCTCGTCGTCCAGGCGGTTCAGCACATAGACCTGGCAGCGCGACAGCAGCGCCCCGTTCAGCTCGAACGACGGGTTCTCGGTGGTCGCGCCCACCAAGGTGACGGTCCCCGCCTCGACGAAGGGCAGGAAGCCGTCCTGCTGAGCCCGGTTGAAGCGGTGGATCTCATCGACGAACAGCAGGGTCGCCTGCCCCGCCAGCCGCCGCGTGCGGGCCTGCTCGAAGGCCTTCTTCAGGTCCGCGACCCCGGAGAACACCGCCGAGAGCTGCTGGAACTCGTAGCCGGCTTCCTTGGCCAGCAGCCGTGCGATCGTGGTCTTGCCGGTCCCGGGCGGCCCCCAGAGGATCATCGACGACAGGCGTTGGGCCTCGGCCATCCGCCGGATGGGTCCGGCAGCGCCCAGCAGGTGGTCCTGGCCCACCACCTCGTCCAGCTTCTGCGGGCGCAGGCGGTCCGCCAGGGGCGACGGCTGCTGCGGCGTCAGCCCGGCGGCTTCGAAGAGATCGGCCATGGCCATGGGTCTAGCAAATGAGCGGGCCGCACGCCGCAGAAAGTCGACCTCAACCGGAGAACACCGCCGTCACCTGGCGCCCATCGCGCTCGATGGTCACCCGCCAGCTGCGGGCCTGGGCCGAAGTCGCGGCGGCCAGGTCGCGCACGTTGCCGATCCTCACGCCGTTCACCTCGCGGACGATATCGCCGCGTTGCAGGCCGACGGAGCGCGCCGCGCCCGCGTCGACCGCGCTGATCAGCACGCCGGTTCCCTTGAACGGATCCAGCCCCATCTCGTCGGCCACGGCCGGCGACAGGTTGACGACGGTGGCGCCGTCGAACGGATTGCGGCCGGCGAGCCGGCGCTCGTCGCGCGACGGCGTGGCGGGCGCGGCCTCG
>DASVNS010000146.1:0-3667 GCA_036383735.1 Phenylobacterium sp.
GAAGGCGAACGAGTGGGTGAAGTACATCGGCGCCTCGCCGATCGCCGCGATCATCGGCGGGCCGTGCGGGTCGACCAGGTCGTTCCAGCCCATGTGCGGCACCTTGGCGTGCGGACCGGCGGGCGCGATGCGGCGCACGTCGCCCTTGATCCAGCCCAGCCCCCGGGTCTCGCCGAACTCCAGGCCGCGGTCGGCGACCAGCTGCATGCCGACGCAGATGCCCAGGAAGGGCGCGCCGCGCCGGACGACGGCGTCGTTCATGGCCTCGATCACGCCCGTGCGCTCGGCCAGGGCCGCCATGCAGGCGGCGAAGGCGCCGACGCCGGGCAGCACGACACGGTCGGCCTTGGCCACCGTCTCCGGATCATTGGTCACGACGATGCGGGCGCTCCCGGCCGCGGCGCGGACGAGGGCCTTTTCGGCCGAGCGAAGGTTGCCCGACCCGTAGTCGATCAGGGCGACGCTCTGCATGGATGAATCCTAGAGCACGCCCTTGGTGGAGGGGGCGTGGCCGTGGGTCTTGGGGTCGATCTCGACGGCCTGGCGCACCGCGCGGGCGAGGGCCTTGAAGCCGCTCTCGGCGATGTGGTGGCTATTCGTCCCGCGCAGCAGGTCGAGGTGTACGCAGGCGCCGCCGTTCATGGCGAACGCGTGGTGGAATTCCTTGAACAGCTCGGTGTCCATGTCGCCGACCTTCGGTGTCTTGAACTCGACCTTCCAGATCAGATAGGGCCGGTTCGAGAGGTCGATGGCGCAGCGGGCCAGGGTCTCGTCCATCGGGATGTAGGCGTGGCCGAAGCGGCGGATCCCCTTGAAGCCGGGTATCGCCTCCTTGATCGCCTGGCCCAGCACGATGCCGGTGTCTTCCACCGTGTGGTGCATGTCGATGTGCAGGTCGCCCTTGGTCTCGACCTCGATGTCGATCCCGCCGTGACGCGCGAAGCTGTCCAGCATGTGGTCGAAGAAGCCGATCCCGGTCGAGACCTTGGACACACCCGTCCCATCCAGGTCCACGGCCACGCGGATCTGGGTTTCCTTGGTGTTGCGGACGACTTCGGCCTTGCGGCTCATCCCCCAGATCCTTCCAAAACTACAGTCCCTTCGAGCCGGCCAGGTCCTTGAGGGAGACCTGCGGCCGCGGCCCGTAGTGCGAGATCACCTCGGCCGCGGCGATCGAAGCCAGCCGCCCGCAGTCATGCAGCGACCGCCCCCGCGAGAGGCCGAAGAGAAACCCGGCCGCGTATTGGTCGCCTGCGCCGGTGGTGTCCACGATTTTTTCCACGGGTTCGGCGGCAATATGCAGGGTCTCGCCCTTCGACAGCACCACCGAACCCTTTTCGCTGCGGGTGACCGCGGCCAGGTCGCAGTGGCGCAGCAGCTGTTCGCAGGCCTCATCGAAGTCGCCGGTTTCGTAGAGCGCCAGAAGCTCGGCTTCGTTGGCGAAGACGATGTCGACCTGGTTCTCGATGAAACCCAGCAACCCACCGCGGTGGCGTTCGACCACGAAGCTGTCCGAGAGGGTCAGCGCGATCTGGCGGCCGGCCCCGTGCGCGAAGGCGGCGGCCTTGGCGAAGGCCCGGCGCGCGGCCTCGGCATCGAACAGGTAGCCCTCGAGGTAGACGACGCTGGAGGCCTCGACGACCTCCTGGTCCACGTCGGTGTCGGTGAACTCCACCGAGGCGCCCAGGAAGGTGCACATGGTGCGCTGCGCGTCCGGGGTGACGTTGATCATCGAGACGGCGGTGGCGGGACCCCCCACCAGCGGCGTGTTCTCGAACCGGGCGCCGATGCCGCGCATGTCGCGGGCGAAGGTGCGGCCCAGCTCGTCGTCGGCCACCTTGCCCATGAACGCGCCCCGGCCGCCGAAGCTGGCCAGCCCGGCGATGGTGTTGGCCGCCGAGCCGCCGGAAGCCTCCACGGCTTGAGCCATCTTCGAATAGAGCCCGGCGCTGGCCTGGGGATCGACCAGCATCATCGCGCCCTTGGTCAGGCCGTTCTCCGTGAGGAAGGCGTCGGTGGCTGGCGCAATCACGTCGACGATGGCGTTGCCGATCGCGGCGACGTCGTAAAGCTCGGGCATCTTGGGCGGAATTCCCCTCCGGCGTAGGGGCGGGGGATTACAGGGAAAGGGCGGGCGAGGCTAGCTTTGCGAACCGCGCGCCGGCGTCTTGCCGCTCAAACCTCCTTCAGCACCTCGGCGAGCAACCTGCCTTCGGCGCGACGGTTGGAGCCGGCGCGCCAGGCGACCACGATCTCGCGCACGGCGTGGTCGGCCTCGATGGGGCGGACGGCGACGTGGGCGGCCTCGGCGAGCCCGGCGCTCACCGCCATCTGCGGCAGGAACGTCACGCCCAGGCCCGACCCCACCATCTGCACCAGGGTGGGCAGCGAGGTGGCGGCGAACGGCTCCTCGCCCAGGCCGACGCGGGGCGGGTTCAGCTTGCAGGCCAGCAGCGCATGCTCGCGCAGGCAGTGGCCGTCTTCCAGCAGGATCATGGTCTCCTGTTCCAGCGCCTCCGGTGTGGCCGTCTTCAGCTTGGCCAGCGGGTGATCGGCGGGCAGGGCGGCCAGCAACTCGTCGTCCGCCACGTGCGCCCATTCCAGACCCCCCATGTCGAACGGCAAGGCGATCAGCGCCGCGTCGAGCCGGCCAGCCTTAAGCTCGACGATCAGGCGCTGGGTGAGATCCTCGCGCAGGAAGAGGCGCAGCTTGGGAAACTTCGCCCGCAGCAGGGGCAAGGCGCCCGGCAGGAGGAACGGCGCGATGGTCGGGATGACACCCAGCCGGAAGCGGCCGGTCAGCGGCTGGCCGGCGTTCTTGGCCGCCTCGACCAGTTCCTCGGCCTCGTTGAGGATCACCGTGGCGCGGCGCAGCGCCTCCTCGCCCACCGGCGTCAGGATCACCCCGGTGCGCGCCCGGTCCACCATCGGCGCGCCCAGGGTTCGCTCCAGCTCCTGGATGCCGGCGGATAGCGTCGGCTGGGTGACGTGCGCCGCCTCTGCGGCCTTGCCGAACGCGCCATGCTCGGCGAGCAGCTTCAGATATTGCAGCTGGCGGATCGTAGGCAGCATGGGCGCACCTCCTGGCGAACCGCCAATAGACCAAGCCTATGCGAAATACAAAAACTATCGATTGGAGTTGTGAGCCGCCGGCCCCTATCAACCCCGTCAAGGCGGTCCCCTCCCCCTGCGGGCCGCCAACGCATTCAAGGAGATGAGTTACATGCTGGGTGTTGGCCAGGCGCTGCCCGACTTCAAGATCGTGGGCGTGAAGCCCAAGTTCATGCGCCACGAAGAGAACGGCGAGAGCGCGTTCGAAACCGTCACCAAGGAAAGCTTCCCGGGCAAGTGGAAGGTCATCTTCTTCTATCCGAAGGACTTCACCTTCGTCTGCCCGACCGAGATCGCCGAGTTCGCCCGCCTGAACCGCGAGTTCGCCGACCGTGACGCGGTCGTGCTGGGCGGCTCGACCGACAACGAGCATTCCAAGCTCGGCTGGCGCCGCGAGCACCCGGACCTCAATGAACTGGCGATCTGGAACTTCGCCGACAACTCCGGGAAGTTCGCCCGCGACCTGGGGGTGCTGAACGAGGAAGAGGGCGTCGCGCTGCGCGCCACCTACATCGTCGACCCCGACAATGTCGTGCAGCACGTCTACGTCACGAAC
>DASVNS010000147.1:0-16360 GCA_036383735.1 Phenylobacterium sp.
CTTGCCAGCCGCCCGCGTTTTCTCCGAAATCTCGGCGCGGACCAGTTCGGATTCCTTGCGGACCAACGCCGCGAGGTCACCGCCCAACTGGCCGATCAACTCGGCCACGCTTCGCGCCTCCCGCGTGGGAGAGGTCCCGTCCATGGCTACCTGCCCCCACTGTGCGGGGAGGTCGTGGAGCCTTGTCCACCGACGCCGCCATCCTGACCGCCGGGGTCGTCGTCGGTGGACAGGCCGATGGACGACGCGGTGGTCGGCTCGGCTTCAGCGCTCTGTAGGGCGGGGTCATATGGACGAGTCTGCGCGAAGGTCGCGGGCTCGTCGCCGAGTTCGCTGGACGGCTGGCGCTCCGAGGCGCGGGCGAAACGGCCCACGGCCAGGCCCACCAGAACGGCGCCGCCGATGAACGCCGCGGGGTTCCTGCGGCCGAAGTCGCGCACCGCGTTCAGCAGATCGCCTGGCTCCTTGTCGACAAGGCTTCGCGAAAAGCTCTCCAGGCCATCGGCCGCCTGTCTGACGAGGCGCGAGGCGGGGCTCTGGTCGGAGCCTGCAAGTTCGTCGCCGGCCCGCCGGACGGCGTTGGCGAAGTCGCCCAGCGTCTTGGCGCCCGCCTGCGTACCCTTCTGAGCCTCGGCCCGGACGCGATCCTGGGCGACGCTGGCGAAGGATTGCGCCTCGGCCTTCAGCGCCTGGCCGGCCTGACCCACCATCTGCTTGGCTTGATCCGTGCGGCGGCCGGTTCCTGTGGCGCCGGTTTCGAGGTCGCTCATGTTTCTCTCCCCATGCAGGCACGGGGACGGCCCGCGTGGGTCGCCCGCTCGGGGCCTAAACGCAGGAGAGACTGTTCGGTGGCGTCACGGCGGCGCGATTCTTCGGTTTTTCAACGGGAAGTCGCGTGGTCGATCTAGCGACGGTTCCGCCGCCACATCAGGGCGACGCCGATCGCGACGCCGACCGCGAGGCCCGCCGCACCCATGGCCAGCGCTTCCCGATCCATGGCCGCCGCCAGGCGCAGGCGCGTGCGGCGCGACAGGCCGCGGAGCTTGCCCAGGCCGTCGTCGTCATAGCCTTCGTAGATCGCGTAGTGGCCGGCGAGGCCCTCGGGCTTGACCACCTGAGGCCCGGCTGCGTCGCGGCCGGCCAGTTTGCGCGTGGAATCGTCGAACACACCCATCCGTCGCACCCCTGATCGTTGACGCCGGTGTCTTAGAGCGCCGCGCGTCGTCCTTGTCACCCGCCCATCGTGTCGAAGCCAAGGCGGGTTGGGCCTTCACCCTAGACTGGATGTATGACGCGTCCGTTTATCCGCCTAGGCCTGGCCGCCGGATTTTCGATGCCTGGCCAGCCTGTAGCTGACGACTGCGTTCAGGCACGGTTCAGGGTCAACGCGCGTTAATCGCCTCAATTCAGGAGGCTTTTATGCGCAAGGTGCTCACAACTGCGTTGGCCGCCGTGACCGCTGCGGGCGCCGTCCTTGCGACCGCCGCGCCCGCCCAGGCGGAGCGCTACCGTCACTATCGCCACCACCGCGACAACGACGACGCCGTGGCGGCCGCCGTCATCGGCGGGGTCGCCGGGCTCGCCCTGGGCGCGGCGCTGTCCAGCAACGGCGGTCGTAGCGGCTACTACTCCAACGGCTACTACTCCAACGGCTATTACGACGGTCGGCGATACGACCGCTATCCACGCGGCGACTACCGGGATGGTTACTACCGGGATGGTTACCATCGGGACAGCTACTATGGCCGGCCGTATGCCTACTATGAGCGCCCGTATCGCACTTGCATCAGCCGCGACCGCGTCTGGGATCCGTATATCGAGCGGCGGGTGATCATCGAGCGCCGCTACGCCTGCTAGCCGCGCTTCTCCTCACGACCAACACCAAAGCCGCCGCCGGGCATCCTGGCGGCGGCGCGCTTGTAGTGACAGCCGCATGGTCCTCGTTATAAGCGGGCTCACGGTAGGTTCGCCGTGATCACGCAGCGTCGAGGCCGGGGGCGCGGACAATGTCCGAAGAGCTCAAAAGCGAAAACGCGCGGTTGGCGAGCCGCGTAGCCGAGTTGGAGGCCCAACTCGCAGCCAAGCCTGCCATCGACCGCGCCACGCTCTACCGGATCACCGACAATGCGCCCTGGGGCATCCTCGCGGTCAACGGCGATGGTGACGCCGATTACACCAATCCCGCATTTCAACGCTGGCTGACCAACCCCGAACCCGCGGCGGGCGACTGCTGGACCGAGATCGTCGGCGAGCCGCTCCTGGCCATCCTCGAGGCGCCTTTGGCCGCAGCCCTAGGCGGCCAGCCGTATCAAGCCGAGCTCAGCGTGCGAGACGTTTCAGGCCAGGCGCGCGCCGTGCGCCTGTTCGTCGTGCCCCGCGGCGGCGGCGCGAGCGCCGTCAACGGCGCGGTCATCAGCCTCTACGACGTCACCGAGAACCAGACGCTGGACAGAACGGTGCGCGAGAACGAGGCGCGGCTCAGTCATATCAACGCGGTCTCTCCCACCGCGAACTACATCTTCGACCACGTGGGTGGGGGGCCGGCATGGCTGGATGGGCGCGCGGAAGGCGTCTTTGGCTACGCCGTCGAGGAGTTGCTGGCGGGCGGCGGCGAGCTGTTCCGGAAGCTGATCCACGTCGATGACTTTCACCATGTCGCCACCCGGCTCAAACGGCTCACCGCCGGCCCGGACGGCGACGTGCGCGAGTTCGAGGTTCGCATTCGCCGGCGCGACGGCGGTTATCGCTGGGTGCTGGATCGCGCGGTGGCCTTCGAGCGCAACGCCGACGGGCGGGTGATCAAGACGCTGAGCTCGGCGCTGGACATCGACGAGCGCAAACGCGCGGAAGACCGCCGCACCCTACTGATCAACGAGTTGAACCACCGGGTGAAGAACACCCTGGTGTCGGTCCAGTCGATCGCGCGCCAGACGCTGCGCTCCAGCCACACGCCGCAGCAGATGACCGAGATCTTCACCGGTCGGCTGGTGGCGCTGGCCTCCGCGCACGACGTCCTCACGCGGGAAAACTGGGAGGGCGCGGGGCTGAAGAAGGTCGTCGACGCGGCCTTGGCGCCGTTCGGTGACGCACGGATCTCTCGCGCCGGGCCGGACGCGCGTCTGGACGCGCGCGCCGCGCTGGCGCTGAGCATGGCGCTGCATGAGCTGGCGACCAACGCCTTGAAGTATGGGGCGCTATCGAATGAGAAGGGCGTGGTCCGGCTGACCTGGCAGATCCGGGAGGGCGCCGCCGCGCCGATCCTCACGCTGGAGTGGCGCGAGCAGGACGGCCCGCTGGTGATCGCGCCAAAGCGCCGGGGGTTTGGCTCACGCCTCCTCACCCAAGGCATGCGTCGCGAGTTCAGCGGGGGGGCGGAACTGGAGTTCGCTCCAACCGGCGTCGTATGCCGCATAACGGCGGCGCTGGAGGCGACGCCGCTGCTCGAACTTATCTAGATGGCACCAGAAAGCCGCACGCCAGCCTGCGGGGCTTAACCATGCAAAACTTGCAATCGGAGCGGGAGTGACTTTGCGGAAGCTTGGTCGCGGCCCAATCCAAGCCTTGTGAGGCGCGAAAAAGCGAAGATTCTTCCAGGGTTAACGCAGATTCAGCACATCTGTCAGCGTTACCTTAAATTCCGTTCCGCAGATTCGCGGGGTAGTCGGGCGCATTCCCGATGCTGCTCCGCGGAGCCAGACCGTGCCGGATGTCCCGGACGATGCCGGCAGACCCCTGAAGGTGCTGCACGTCGACGACGACCCGATGAACCTGCGCGTCGTGCAGGAGATCCTGGGTGCGTTCGGGCATCACGCCGTCATGGCTTGCTCAGGACCGGAAGCGCTCGAGCGCCTCGCTGTCGAAGCCTTCGACATCATGCTGCTCGACATCCACATGCCGGGCATGACGGGCCTTGACGTCGTCCAGCGGCTGCGCGCCTCCGGCGGCCCCGAGCGGAACATCCCGGTGATCGCCCTGACCGCGGACGTCTATTCGCGACGTCCGGCCGAATATGTGGCGCTGGGCTTCAACGACTTCGTCTCCAAACCCATCCTGGTGTCGGGCCTGATGGCCACCATCAAGCGCTGCGTCGGCGCGCCGAGGATGTCGGCCTTCAGCCGCGCGAGCTGATCCACGCCGCGGCCGGGCCGCTCAGGGCCGCGGTTCCGGCGGCGGCGCCATGATAAGGCCGGGCCTCACGAGCGAAAGCCGCTGGCCTTCCAGGTCCAAGGCCAGCCGGAACTGGCGGAACAAGCCCGTTCCCAGGAGTCCGGATGGCGCGGGCGCGTTGGCGGCGGGCGTGTAGATCTGCACGTCGGCCTCGTGCAGCGTCATCGGCCCGACGCGCAGGGTGCGCACCCTGACCAGCCGATTGAGGCTCAATCCGCCCAGGCTGACGGAATGCGCGGACCTGACCGCACGGCCGGGGGCCATCAGGCCCGCGGCCTCGGCGGCGGGCGCCGACAACGCCAGCAGACCACTGGCCCCCGTGTCCACCAGCACCTCGAGCGGCGGGGCGTCCTCGATCTGTATGGCCGCCATCGGCGCGCCGCCCCTGAGGCGCAGCGGGATGGTGATGGCGTCGCGGGCCGGCCGGTGGGCCTCGCGCGCCAGGAAGCGGGCGCGGGCGCGCGGGAAGTCGGCCTCGACCACCAGGTGACGCAACACGTCGCGGCCGATCAGCAGCTGAAAGTCGCGGCCGGCGGCGGCGGAGATGGCGGCGAGGTCGAGGGCCGCGGCCCGCAGGCGCGGAATGGCGAGGCCGGGCAGGCTGAGGTCCAGGCGTACGGTGTGGGTCAGGCTGGGGCCGCCGCTCACGCCATAGGCCAGGATCGGGGCGGCGAGCGTGCGCGGCAGGTCCAGCCGCTCGGCGAGCCCCCGGTCGATGGCCGAGAACTGGGCGCCGGAATCGACCACGGCGCGGACCGGCGCGCCGTTCACCGAGACGGCGATGTCGATGAGGCCGCCGGGCTCAGGCAACGGCTGCCACGGCGTATCGCGGCCATTGGCGAAGCGCAGCTCCAGCGGCGGCCAGGGCAGGCGGTCGCGCACCAGGAACAGGGCGCCGCCGGCCGTCGCCAGCAAGCCGAGGCGGGTGAGAAGGCCGCGCCGGGTGGAGCCGCTGCCCGCCATCACTGGGTCTGCAACTCCTCGGCGCCGATGGCGAACGCCCCATCCAGCCACCCCAGGATTTCCCGCGCGCCGGGATGGTCGAACGCGGCGAAGCGGTCGCGCAACCGGATCTTCTGTTCGGCGCTGATCCCGTCCAGCCCGGCGTCCTCCAGAAGCGGGAGCGTGCGCTCCACGCCATCGGCCAGTTCCGCCCCCAACACCGCCTCGGCGGCGCGCCGGAACGCGCCCAGGTACTGGTAGCGCGACCCCTCGTGATAGCTCTCGGCGAGGGTCAGGGCCGGAATCTGCGACAGCACGGGCTGCGAGGCCGGGTTGATCGCGTGGGCCGCCACATGCGGAGCGATCGTCGAGGGCCGGCCGGTGAAGGCGCGCAGGTGGAGGTGGCGGCTCATTCGCGGGCCGTCGTTGACGGGGTAGTTGTCCCAGAGGAACGGCTTGCGGCCCATCTGCTCGCCGACGCGGGCCAGGTGGCCGGGCGAGAATTCCCGGCTGCAGACCTCCTCGCCCGTCCACATGATGTCGATCTTCGGATCAAGCCCGGCGCCCAGGTCCTCCAGGTAGCCGTCGGGGCGTTGGCCGAAGACGCGATCCAGGACCGGGTCGTCGGCGTAGTAGCTCGGACATGTGACGACACGGCTGGCGCGTGTCCGACCGGCGATCCAATGCACGATCTCGACCTGGCGCGCGGCGAGGTCGGGCAGGTCGCCTCTCATGTCGTCGAAAAAGACGCCGAGGTCGTCCAGGCCCAGCCTGTCGAGCTGCGCCAGTTTCGCCGCCAACGCGTCGCGGGCCGCGGCGTCGAAGGCGTGGAACAGCTCGTACGGACTGAGGCCCATGCCGAAGCGGACGCCGGCGTCGTGACAGGTCTGGGCGAAGTCGCCCAGCGCCTCCAGCTCCACGTCGCCATACGGTTCGCGCCAACCTCTGCGCAGGCGTGCGTCCGCCTTGGGCGCATAGAGGTAGAAGCCATAGCCCGCGGGAGCGAGGGCCCGGACCATGTCGGCCCGCTCGGCCCAGGAATAGGGTCGACCGAAGAACCCTTCGATGATGCCGAGCTCGGGTGTCATGCCCCTGCATAGCCGACGCTGTTGCGATAACGCCGTAAATTTGCGACCTCTCGACCAGCAAAGATCCGAGGACCCCGCCCATGAACCCCAACGCCGAGTTCGACATCATCGTCTATGGCGCCACCGGCTACACCGGCCGCCTGGTCGCCGAGCATCTGGCGCAGCGCTACGGCGTGGGCGGCGACGTGACGTGGGCGATGGCGGGCCGCTCGGCCGACAAGCTGGCGCAGGTGCGCGACGAGATCGGGGCGCCGAAGGACACACCGCTGGTGGTGGCCGACGCGAACGACCCGGCCCAACTCGCCCAGATGATCGGGCGGGCCAAGGCGATCGTCACGACGGTGGGACCCTATCAGCTGTATGGCTCGGCCCTCGTGGCGGCCTGCGCGGCGGCAGGGGTCGACTATCTGGACCTCTGCGGAGAGCCGAACTGGATGCGCCAGATGATCGATGCGCACGAAGCGACGGCGAAGGCGTCGGGTGCGAGGATCCTGTTGTCCTGCGGGTTCGATTCCATCCCCTTCGAGCTAGGCGTCTATTTCGCGCAGCAGACCGCCAAGGCGAAGCTGGGCGCCCCTGCGCCGCGGGTGAAGGGCCGGGTGCGCGGCGTGCAAGGCGGCCTGTCGGGGGGCACGGCGGCCAGCCTGGTCGCCACGACAGCCGCGGTCCGCGGCGATCCCTCACAGCTGGCCGTGATGATGAGCCCGTTCGGCCTGACGCCCGGCTTCGAGGGACCCGCCCAGCCGCCTGGCCACAAGCCGGGAGAAGACCCCGACGTCGGCCCGGTCGCGCCGTTCATGATGGCCGTGATCAACACCAAGAACGTCCACCGCTCGAACCTGCTGATGGGCCATCCCTATGGGACGGACTTCGTCTACGACGAGATGGTGATGAGCGGCGGCCCCGGCTTCAGCGACATGGGCGACCTGTCCGACGGCGGACCCAAGCCTGGCGAAGGGCCCACCAAGGAACAGCGCGAGGCGGGATTCTACGACATCCTGTTCATCGCGATCGGCGCCGATGGCCGGCAGGTCCGCACCTCGGTCAAGGGCGACAAGGATCCCGGCTATGGCTCCACGTCGAAGATGCTGGCCGAAACCGCGATCACCCTGGTTGGCGCGCCGGACGTGCCTGGCGGCGTCTGGACGCCGGGCGCGGCGCTACAGGGCCGGCTGGTGGACCGCCTGCAGCAGCACGCGGGACTGACGTTCGGGGTCGAATAGCCTCCACGACTCCGATGGAAGGGGCGGGCCGCTAGCCGGCCGTCCAGCCGCCGTCCATCGTCATGTTGGCGCCGGTGATCTGGCTGGCGGCGTCCGAGCACAGGTAGAGGGCCAGCGCGGCCACCTGGTCCACGGTGACGAACTGCTTCGTGGGCTGGGCCTGGAGCAGCACGTCGTTGATCACCTGTTCCTTGGTCATGCCGCGGGCGGCCATGGTGTCGGGGATCTGCTTCTCGACCAGCGGCGTCCAGACATAGCCCGGGCTGATGCAGTTCACGGTGATGCCGTGGGTCGCGACCTCCAGGGCGGCGGTCTTGGTCAGGCCGGCGATGCCGTGCTTGGCCGCGACGTAGGCGGCCTTGAACGGCGAGGCCACCAGGCTGTGGGCCGAGGCGGTGGAGATGATCCGGCCCCATTTGCGGGCCTTCATGCCCGGGATGGCGGCGCGCATGGCGTGGAAGGCGGAGGACAGGTTGATCGCCAGGATCTGGTTCCACTTGTCCACCGGGAACTCGTCGATCGGCGCGACGTGCTGGATGCCGGCGTTGTTCACCAGGATATCCAGCGAGCCAAAGGCCTGTTCGGCCTTGGCGATCATGGCGGCGATAGCCTCGCCATTGGTCATGTCGGCGCCGTCGTAGGTGGCCTTCACGCCGAAGTCGGCCTCGATCTTCACCCGTTCCGCCTCGATGGCGGCGGCGTCCCCAAAGCCGTTGATGACCACGTTGGCGCCCTGTTCGGCCAGGGTGCGGGCGATGGCCAGGCCGATGCCGCTGGTCGAGCCCGTAACGAGGGCGGTCTTGGCTTTCAGTGACATGGGAGCTCCGGTCCAGCGTTTGGGTGCACTGCAGCAAGAGTCATGGCGAATTTCCACCGGGTCGTCCATCGCCGGTCAGGTCGTAGGTGGTGACGCCGGGCTTCCTCGGCCTATTCAGCCATTGGCTGGGCTCAAGCGTGCGGCGCACGTCGGCCAGACCGGCGCGCCAATGCTCCTGCATGGTGACGCGCGAGAACTCGTAGTCCTTGGAATTCCCCTCGTAGAGTTTCGCCCGATAGATGAGCTGCACGATCCCCACCGAACTTTCGTGGGCGAAGGCGCGGAGCAGATCCAGCTCCTCGCCCCCATCGTGGTCCGGCGGCAGACGGTCGATCAGCCGCTGCAACGCGACCTTGGTGTTGTGCAGCTGCAGCTGAACGTCGGTGTTGTGCCGTGTGCGGCTCGAGAAGCGGATGTCCTTCTCGCGCTCGGCGGCTTCGAGCAAGGTCTTGGGCAGGTCGCCGCGGGCGCTGAACAGGTCGACCTGGAAGATCAGCAGGTCACGCTCTCCGGCCTCGTCCAGCACGTACTGTAGCGGCGTGTTCGAGACGATGCCGCCGTCCCAGTAGTGCTCGCCGTCGATCTCGACCGGCGGGAAACCGGGCGGCAGGGCGCCCGAGGCCATGATGTGCTCCGGACCGATCCGGTCCTTGGTGTTGTCGAAATAGGCGAAGTTCCCGGTACGCACATTCACCGCGCCGACGCTGAGCCGGGTCTCGCCGGCGTTGATGCGGTCGAAGTCGACCAGTTCCTCCAGCGTCGCCTTCAGCGGCAGGGTGTCATAGAGGCTGATCGCCTGCGGGGCGCCGGCCGGATAGAGGAACGCTGGCGGGATGCGCGGCCGGAAGAAGCCCGGCACGCCGAACGCCGCGATCCAGCCCGCAGCCACTTCGTTCCAATACGTGCGGACCTGCTCGTTGGCCGGCGCGTGGGTGATCGGCGCCGCCGACGTGGCGAGCCGCCAGAAGGCTTGCAGCTTGCCGTGGCGTTCCTCCACCGGGTTGCCGGCGATGATGGCGGCGTTGATCGCGCCGATGGAGATGCCCGCCACCCAGCCCGGCTTCAGCCCCGCTTCGGCCAGGCCCTCCGCCACGCCGCCCTGGTAGGACCCCAGCGCGCCGCCCCCCTGCAACACCAGCACCCTGTCGCATTCGGCGGCGGCGATCGGCATCAAGCGTGCTCCTGCAACGGTGGTTCATGGCGCCCCATGGCGCAGCTTTGGGCAAGAGAGAGGGCGGGAAGAAGGCCGGGTTGTCGGAGCGATGTAGGGCGCGGCCCAGAGCCTGTCCTTGTCTTGTACAGAATATTCCCTAAGTTGTGGACATGTTGAGGGTGGTCCATGGCGAGATCATTGAATTTGAATGTCCGAGTGACAGGCCCGTTGAGCGAGTTCGTCTCTGCGAAGGTCGGGGAGAACGGCGCCTACGAAAACGTAAGCGAGTACGTTCGCGACCTGATCCGCCGCGATAAGGACCAGGCCGAGCGTGAAGCTTTTGACCGGCTGAAGGCCGAGCTGGCCCGAGCCTTCGCCGCGCCGGACGGCGCCTACGAAGAGCTCGACGCCGAGACCGTGATCGCTCGCAACCTCCGTCGCTAGATGGCGCCTTTTCGCGTCCAGGAGGCTGCGGGACAGCGGCTGGATGAGATTTTCATCTACACCCGCACCATGTGGGGCGACGATCAGGCCGCCCACTACATCCGCGGCCTTTTCGCGAAGTTCGAAGACATCGCGGCCAGGCGGATACCGTGGCGGCAAGTCCCTGCTGAATTTGGCGTCGAAGGCTTCTTTTGTCGCCACGAAAGGCACTTTATCTACTGGAGGATGCTGGAAGGCGGCGCCGTCGGGATCGTCACGATGCTGCACGAGCGCATGCACCAGCTGGATCGGTTCCGCGACGATGCAGCTTGACCAAGTTCCCCGCCACACGCGCAGAGTTGGGAGCGTGCTCCCATGCCCGAGCATCAAGGCCGCCGTCACATCAGCCCCAGCGCCTTGAAGCTGGCGACGCCGTCGCGGCCCACCACCAGATGGTCGTGCACAGTGATGCGGAGCGGACGCAGGGCTTCGACGACCTGACGCGTCATGTCGGTATCGGCGGAGGACGGCGTCGGATCGCCCGACGGGTGGTTATGAACCAATATCAATGCACTGGCGGATAGTTCTAATGCGCGCCGTGCGATCTCTCGCGGGTAGACCGGCGCGTGGTCCACCGTTCCCCGGTTCATGACCTCGTCGGCGATCAGCTGGTTCTTCTTGTCGAGAAACAGGACGCGGAACTGTTCGCGGGCCTCATGCGCCAGGGCGGTTTTCACGTAGGCGAGCAGGGCGGTCCACGACGAGATCACCGGCCGGCGCGCGACCTGTTCGCGGGCGGTGCGCAGGGTTGCCTCGTGCAGCAGCTTCAGGTCCAGGGCGACCGCCTCGCCGACGCCGGCCACGGTGCGGAGCTCTTCGGCGCTGGCGCCCAGCACGGCGCCCAGCGAACGGAAGCGGGCCAGCAGCTGTTTGGCCAGCGGCTTGACGTCGCCGCGCGGGACGGAGCGGAACAGCAGCAGCTCCAGCACCTCGTAGTCCGGCAGCGCCGGTAGCCCGCCCGCCGTGGCGCGCTCGCGCAGGCGGTCGCGGTGCCCCGCATAGTGCGGTTTCGGAGCCGGCGCAGGCTTGGCGCGCCAGAGGTCCGGTTGGGCGGAGGCGTCTTCGACGGCGAAACGGCGGTCCATGGCGCGGTACTGTTCCGCAAATGTTCACGGATGGCAAGGTCTGGCTGAAGCCGTTGCGGCCGAGGCAGGATCATGGTGCTCTGTCGGGAAAGCACGAGGGCGAGCCATGACCCAGACGTCGGGAGACGAGCCGCCGCGCCGCGGAATGACCCCCGCGGGCTGGACGGCGGTCAGCGCGATCGCCGTGGCGCTGATCGGCGCGCTGGTCACCCTGACGACCACCTGGTGGCAGCGGCCGGCGCCCACGCTCAGGCCTGCGAGCAGCTCCGCCGCGGCGGTCGTCGCGCCGGCGGACAAGCCTGTGTCGCAGGCGTCTGCCACCGCCCTGCCCTTGCCCGACCCGGCCGGATGGGTCGGCGCCTGGAGCGGCTCGGCGCAGGAGCCGGGCGGCGCGCGGTTCAGGATCGAGCTGCAGATCGCGCCCGGATGCGCGCCGGGCAAGGCCTGCGGGACGATCAGCGTGCCGCACGTGCCCTGTAAGGGGCGGATCACCCTGGCCGAGGTGCGTCCCGAGGGCGTGGAGTTCAGCGTGGACCGCTTCGAGGCCGGCAGCGCGGCTGCGTGCCAGCCGGGCGCAGGCGAGGTCTTCAAGGAGACGCCCGAAGGCGCCCTGGCCTATGTCGCCACCTATTCGAACGCGCGCGGCGTCCTGACCCGGGTCGATTAGCACCTCCGCGCAGGGATTTGACGGGTCGAACGGCACGGTTCGCGCCGCAGGGGAAGACGGCCCGCGCCGCAGGCGCTGCCTAAAGAACACGACGACCGCCAAGCCCGCCAAGACCACCAAGGGGCCTGCGCGAACGCCGCCGGCAGCGGGTGGCTGGGCGTCCTTGGCGGTCTTGGTGGCTTTGTGTCGAATAGGGCGCCTGCGGCGCGGTGCAGGTCAGGCCGTGTTTTCCAAGGCCGGATCCAGGCCCGAAGCCTCGAACTCCGCGTCGATCCCAGAACCCTGCCCGTCCTGGGATTGCCCCAGACCGTCGAATCCCCAGTGCAGCGGTGCTAGGCGCTCAGGATCGGCGGCTTGAACTGGCCGGTGGGCGAGCCGGTGAAGACCTCCACTCCGTCCTCGGTGACGCCGCAGGAGTGCTCGCACTGGGCCGACAGCGACTTGTCGCGGGTGACCGCGGTCCAGCCGTCGGACAGCAGCTTCACCGGGTGTTTGCCCAGGTTCACCATCGGCTCGATGGTGAAGAACATGCCCGGCTGCAGCAGCTCGCCCGTGCCCCTCTGGCCGAAGTGCAGGATGTTGGGGGCGTCGTGGAACACCTTGCCCAGGCCATGGCCGCAGAAGTCGCGGACCACCGAGCAGCGCATGCTCTCGACGTACTGCTGGATGGCCGCGCCGATATCGCCGGTGCGGGCGCCGGGCTTTACCTCGGCCAGGCCGCGCTCCAGCGCCTCGTAGGTCACATCCACCAGCCGCTTGGCCCGCGGCGCGACCGGGCCCACGCCATACATGCGCGACGTGTCGCCGTGCCAGCCGTCGACGATCACCGTGACGTCGATGTTGACGATGTCGCCCTCGCGCAGCACCCGCTCGCCGGGGATGCCGTGGCAGACGATGTGGTTGGGGCTGATGCAGACGGTCTTGGTGTAGCCGCGATAGCCCAGGCAGGCGGGCAGGGCGCCATGGTCCAGGATGAACTCGCGCGCCAGGTCGTCGAGATGGCCGGTGACCACGCCGGGAACCACGTGAGGCGCCAGCATGTCGAGGCACTCGCCGGCCAGGCGCCCGGCCCGGCGCATGCCTTCGAAGCCCGCCGCGTCGTGCAGCTTGATCTGGCCGGTGCGGTATTCGCCGTCGAGGATGTCTGTCATCGGATGCTCCGGCGCCTATGTCGCAATCGTAGCACGGAAGTTCAATGGTGCGTGGACGGCCTCGTCGCCAATCCGCGTAGATGCTCCACCCAGGTTTGACGGTCTTCCGGGCGCCAACTATGTGTTGTGCTTGTGGGCCCTGGGGAGGCCTGCCGCTGGGGGCAGTACAGGTGAGTGATTTTTCCGGTTCGGCCGGCGACGACACCCTCACGGGCGGCGTGGGCAGCGACACCGCCTCGGGCGCGGGCGGAAACGATAGCCTCAGCGGAGCCGATGGCGCGGATGTCCTGGTGGGCGGCGCCGGCTCGGACACGCTGGATGGCGGCCCTGGAGACGACTTTCTGTACAGCCAGGATCGGGCGCCACCACCGTTCACTCTGCCCTACAACGGCAACCCTTATGTCCTGCCGCTCATGGACACCGGAAGCGAGGTCGACACGCTGCGCGGCGGCGACGGCGCGGACCGGCTTTTCGCGGGCTACGGAGACAACGTATATGGCGGAGCCGATGGGTCTTTCGGCGACTACCTGTTCATCAGCTTCCAAGGCGCGCCGGGCGGCGTGACGGCGGACTTCGGTCTGGCGAGCCAGACCATCGGCGGCGGTGTGATCACTGGCATCGAGAACATCAGCTACGTCCAAGGCAGCCAGTTCGCCGATAACCTGAATGCTCGATCGACGGGCGTGGGGTACTCGGACTTCACCTGCGTCTCGGGGATGGACGGCAACGACACCCTGACGGCGGGATACTATACCGGGACGCTGTTCGGCGATGCCGGCGACGACGTGGTCGATGGTCGGGGAGGCGCATACATACAGCTCGTCGATGGAGGCGTGGGCAACGACACGCTCTACACGGCGGACAACACATCCAAGGCGAACGGCGGCGCGGGCGCCGACACGATCTACTCGCACGGGCTCACGCACGGCGGCGCGGGCAATGACACGATCGTCATGCAGGGGTCCGTTTACGGCGAGCTGGTCTACGGCGACGAAGGCGACGACCGGATTACCGCCGCCAGCTCTGCAAACAGCATTGCCGGCGGGTCCGGCGCCGACACGCTGATAGGCGCAGAGGGGGCAGATGCGCTGTTCTCGGCCGACTATCTCCTCTACGGACACGGTGCGGCCGACGATGCAGGCCTCGAGCACGACCGGCTCTCGGGCGGGGACGGCGCCGACGCCTTGGCGATCGGCTACGGGGACGACGCCGACGGCGGCGCCGGGACCGACACGCTTCGCCTGTCGATGACGGGCGCCGGCCAGGGCGTCGACCTGGACCTCTCAGGCTTTGCCCCGGGGGCGTCGTTCACGCTTGGCGGCGGGCTTATCCAGAACGTCGAGAGCCTGCTCTACCTGCGCGGCAGCGAATTTGCCGACAGGCTCAAGCTCTTCACCCAGGACGCGTTGGTCACGGTCAACGCCGGCGCGGGCGACGACATCATCACCTCGCAGTCAAGTTCCGCGTCGGTGCTTGGCGGGGCCGGTAATGACCGCCTGGTCAGCGGAGCGGCGGCCGACACCTTCGATGGCGAGGCCGGAAACGACACGATCGACTATGGCGCCTATGCCTCGGCGGTGACGGTCGACCTCAAAACCGGCTCCGGAGCGGGCGGCGACACCCTGATGAACGTCGAGGCCGCCATCGGCTCGGCCTTCAACGACACCCTGGTCGGCCGCGGAACCGGTTCCACGCTTTCGGGCGGGCTCGGGAACGACCGGCTGGAGGTGGCCTCCAAGGACGTCGTCTCGCTGGGGGCCGGCGCGGACCTCGTCTATGTCTCGCTCGGATCGCACGCCGCCAGCGCGTCGAGCGCCGTCATCGCCGTCACCGACTGGAGCGTCGATGACAGGCTGCAGTTCGGCGCGGCGACGGGCGCCTACGCCGAGGCGACGGCCAGCGATTTCGCGAGCGCCGTGCAGGCGGCCGAGCTGAAGGAGGCGGCCGGCTACAACTTCGTCGCCGTGCAGGTCGGATTCGACGTGTTCGTCTTCGGCCAGCCCATCGGCCAGCGCCTGCATTTCGACGACGCCGTGCGGCTGGTCGGAACCAATCTGGACGCCGTGTCGGCCAGCAACGTGGGCTTGGCCGGGGCTCTTGAGTCGCCGCTTCCGCCCCCACCCGCGCCGCCGCCGCCCGGCCCGCCCGTGGTTGAGCCCGTCCTGCCCAATGCGCCGTCCGCCGGCCTCGGCGGCGCAAGCGGCACGATCACCGGCGACATGGACGGCGCGCACCTTACCTTTGCGCTGGATGCGGTGATCACCGACGCTTCGAGCAGCCTCGTCGCGGCCAAGATCGACGATGTCAGCCTGCGGCTGCGCGGCTTTGGCTTCGCGACCGATGACGCGGGCAATCTTGCCGGCGGCACTGCCACCTCGATAGCCTATTCCTATGGCGCGGCGCACGGCGGCCCGTTCGCGATGAACCTGACGGTTCCGCAAACCCCGCTGACCACGCTCGCGGCCTGGCTGGTGAACGACGCCACGCAGACCATGTTCGCCTCGATCCTGGCCGGCGGCGACCGGCTGGGCGGCGGGACCGGCGCGGACCGGCTGCACGGCTTTGCCGGCGCCGACCTGATGTATGGCGGCGGCGGCGCCGACGCGCTCTGGGGCGGGTTCGGCAACGACGTCATCTATGGC
Source organism: Phenylobacterium sp. (assembly GCA_036383735.1). Taxonomy (GTDB): domain Bacteria; phylum Pseudomonadota; class Alphaproteobacteria; order Caulobacterales; family Caulobacteraceae; genus Phenylobacterium. Next base: position 15,419 of record DASVNS010000147.1, read on the forward strand.
CAGGCGGCCCCAGGAACCTCCGCGGGCGTGGCCGGGGCCACCTACCTGCGGGGCGAGGAGGGCGACGACTACATCATCGGCGGCCAGGCCTTCGACGACATCAACGGCAACCAGGGGAACGACACCGCCTCCGGCGGGGTCGGCGACGACTGGGTGGTGGGCGGCAAGGACAACGACCTGCTGTTCGGCGACGCCGGCGGCGACCTCGTCTACGGCAACCTCGGGAACGACACCTGCGTGGGCGGCGATGGCGCCGACATCGTCCGCGGCGGCCAGGAGAACGACGTGGTGTTTGGCGGCGCAGGCAATGACTACGTCTCGGGCGACCGGGGATCCGACACCATGGCCGGCGGCGCGGGCGCCGACATCTTCCACACCTTCGGCGACGCCGGGATCGACCGGGTGACGGACTTCAGCGTGGCGGACGGCGACCGCGTGCTGCTGGACCCGGGCACGGACTACACCGTCGCCCAGATCGGCGCGGACACGGTCATCGGCATGGTCGGCGGCGGCCAGATGACCCTGGTGGGGGTGCAGATGAGCGCGCTGCCCGCCGGCTGGATTTTCGGCGCATAGGCGCGCGCCGCTCGGCCGTCGTTGCCTGGCGATCTACGGTTCGGAGGCGCCCGCGGCCGACGCCTTCGGGCCGGTCCAGGCCCAACCGGCGATCTTCCAGCCGGTATCGACCTTCTGCAGGGCGAAGGTCATCTGCGCCTGCTCGCGCATGGCCGTCCCCTTCTGCTTGAAGTCGTAGCGGGCCGGGACGACCAGATAGGCGCGGTCGCCCTCCACCTGTTCGCGCGTGGCGTCGGACACGGTGACCATCTGGTCGGTGATGCCGTTCGCCTTGGCGTCGGTTTCGAGCGACGCCGCCCAGGCTTTGAACGCGCCGGCGCCCTGCCAGAGGTGCGGCGACACCTCGTCGATGATCGCGGGCGAGGC
>DASVNS010000148.1:0-2522 GCA_036383735.1 Phenylobacterium sp.
TATCCCAGATCTCACGCGGATCTATGTAGAGGCCGTAGTGCAGCAGGTCGGCGGCCAGCAACATGCCGTTGCGATCGACCAGGTCGGCGCGCGAGGCGCCGAGCGAGGCCAACGCACCACCGCCGCGAGCGTCCGCGAACAGCGCCGCGCGCGTCGCGCCGATCGCCAGCGTCATGAAGCCCAGCGAGAACAGCGCCAGGACGAAGAAGATCCGTAGCCGGGTGTCGTCCTCGGCCTTGCCCGAGGCGCGCGCGCGTTCGAACGCGTGCTCCAGGCCCCACACGCGCTCGATCAGCCAACGCGGCAGGCCCGAGCGACCGAAGGCCTGTTGGCTGAGGCTCATTGCGGAGCCTCGGCCGGATTCGACGGCTGGGCCTGGGCGACGCGCACGGGATTGGCCTCGGGCGGCGGCGGGGGCGGCACGCCCGGCACGCTGTTGGAACCGTCGATCATCGCGGCGACGGCGGACACGGCCTTGGCCTTCTGCGGCGGACCGGCGCGCGCCAGGTCGATGATCTGGTCCGGCGTCGCCTCGCGATGGGCCGTGACCGGCTCCATCTTCAGGTAGGTCACCGACAGGCGCTCGAGGCGTCCGGGCTGCTCCAGATGGGCGACCTCGGCCTGCAACAGGCGGATGCGAGCCTTCTCGGCGACGATCTGCCGTTCGACGGCAGCGATCTCGGCGCGTTCGCCGCCGGCCATGGTCTTGGCCAGATAGACGCCCAGGATGATGGCGACGAGCAGGCCGAAGGCCACCAGATCCAACAGCCGGAAACCCCGCACCCGGCGGGTGAACACGCTCATGCCGCCGTCCTCCAGGCCGGTGCGTCGGTTCGCACGGCCGCCCTCAGCTTCGCCGAGCGGGCGCGGGGATTGGCCGCCGTCTCCGCCTCGGACGGGCTTTGGGCGCCGTTGAAAAGCAGACGGAAGCTGGGCTCGGCGCCTTTGGCCAGCGGAGGCGCGTGACGCGACCCCGCCGGCGTCCGGCCGGCCCGCTCGCCCAGGAAGTTTTTGACGATTCTGTCTTCGAGCGAATGGAAAGTGACGACGCAGAGCCGTCCGCCGGCCTTCAGCACGCGCTCGGCCGCCGAAAGGCCCGCCTCCAGCTCCGCCAACTCCTCGTTCACCGCGATGCGCAGGCCCTGGAAGGTGCGGGTGGCGGGATGGATCTTGGCGCCGCGCCGGCCGCCCAACGCCTTCTCCACGAACGCCGCCAGCTCCAGCGTGCGGGTGAAGGGCTGCTCCTCGCGTCGGCGCACGATGGCGCGCGCGACCCGGCGGCTCTCCCGCTCCTCGCCATAGACGTAGATGATCCGGGCCAACTCGTCCTGCTCGGCCGTATTGACCAGGTCGGCGGCGGTGGGGCCCGCGTCGCCCATCCGCATGTCCAGCGGCCCGTCCTGCATGAACGAAAAGCCCCGCTCCGCCTCGTCGATCTGCATCGAGCTGACGCCGAGGTCGAGGGCCACGCCATCGGCGCGACCCTCGCCCAGCACCGCGTCCATCTCCGAGAATCTCGCTTCGACTAGGCTGAAACGATCTTCCGGAAATCCCGCGGCGAAGCGACGGACCGTAGGGTCGCGGTCAAAGGCCACGACCTTCGCTCCCGTCGCCAGAAAGGCGCGCGTGTAGCCACCCGCGCCGAATGTGCCATCCACCACGGTGTCGCCCGGCCCGAGAGCCAGGTTGTCGATCACCTCGTCGAGGAGGACGGAAACGTGAGGGGCGCCGCTCATGCCGCGCCTCCGAGCCGGACGGCGCGCTGCTTGGCGCGCATGTCGGCCAGGCCCGTGCGGGCGCGCTCGCGGTCGGCGGCGCGCTGGGCCAGATACGCCTGGCGCTCCCAGATCTCGAAGCGGTCGCGCAAACCCACCACCGCCACCCAGTCGCTGAGGCCGTACTGGTCGCAGAGCTGTTCCGGCAGGGTGATCCGGCCGGCCGTGTCGAACGACAGCTTCTGCATCTCACCGAAGACATTGCGCTCGATGGAGTCGCGCAGCTCGTCGCCGAACTCCAGCTCGTCGGCCATCGCCCCGTAGCGATCGAACAGCGCCTGGCCGCCGCCCTCGATGCAGTCCGAACGGATGGAGGGGAACACGAAGACGCCGTCCGCCGGCCCCGAGAGCGCGGCGCGGTATTCCTGCGGCACAACGATGCGCCGCTTCGCGTCCAGCTGCTTCTCGAAGGTCGAGAGAAACATCTCTCCTACCGGCCCCCTGCCCTTCATCGATCAGCCTGAGTTCGCGCCCGACCCGCCACTCTGACCGACGAATTGCAATTGGGTTAACATGGGACTGAGTGGGTTTCAATGACACTCAATGACCAATTGCGCGGAAATACAGGTGTCGCTTGGTCGCATATCGGATGGAATCAAGTTGTCCACAGAACATACGCGGAACTCATAGTTAACAGCGACGCCTCCTTCCTCTTCCGCACAGCGGGAGAGGGGCGGAGGAGAAGGAAGTGAAGATCAGACGGCCTGTAAGCCGGGTTCTGTGCCGCCCCTTGCGGGACGCGGCGGT
>DASVNS010000149.1:0-3273 GCA_036383735.1 Phenylobacterium sp.
GGCCGCATCTTCGGCGGCCAGGTGATCGCCCAGTCGCTGCTCGCGGCCTACGAGACGGTGGAGGCGCGGCTCTGCCATTCCCTGCACTGCTATTTCATTCGGTCCGGCGATCCGAAGGCGCCGATCGTCTTCGAGGTGGACCGCAGCCGCGATGGCGGCAGCTTCACCACCCGCCGCGTCGTGGCCATCCAGGGGGGCAAGCAGATCTTCAACCTGGCGGCGTCGTTCAAGGGCCCGGAGGCGGGGTTTCGCCATCAGGCGAAGATGCCGCCCGGCCCCCACTGGAGCGAGCTCGAGGACGAGGCCGAGGTCAGGCGCAAGCTGATGACCCAGGCCTCCGAACAGACCCGCCGCTGGCTGAGCCGCTCGCCGCCCATCGACATCCGCTCCAAGGACGTCCGGACCTACTGGATGGACGGCGAACCCAAGGAGCCCGTGACGCAGAACTGGTTCCGCTCCCGGACCCCCGTCGGCGACGATCCCCGCATGCACCAGGTGCTGCTGGCCTACGCCTCGGACATGACCCTGCTGTCCACCGCCATGCGGCCTCACAAGGTCCACTGGCAGACGCCGGGCATGCAGTCGGCGAGCCTCGACCATGCCATGTGGTTCCACGAGCCGACCGACTTCAACCAATGGCATCTCTACGCCCACGACAGCCCCTCGGCGTCCGACGGACGCGCCTTTGTGCGCGGCCAGATCTTCGCCGAGGATGGGACCCTGGTGGCCTCCACGGCCCAGGAAGGCCTCGTGCGGATGAAGCCGGCGAACTGAGGCCAGTCGCCGCATGACGCCAGGCCGGGCGGGGAGTTGCCGCACCCGGCCGCCCAGCGTAATCCACCCCCTTTCGCAAGTGCGGCATGGGTGGGGCGGATGGACATCAAGACCCTCGTGGAGGCTCTGAAGCTCGAGCGCCTGGAGGTGAACCTCTTCCGCGGCTTCACGCCGCCCGAAGAATCCCGCGAGCGCATCTTCGGCGGCCAGGTGATCGCCCAGTCGCTGCTGGCGGCCTATCAGACCGTCGAGGCTCGCCCGTGCCACTCGCTGCACTGCTACTTCATCCGGCCGGGCGACCCGAACATCCCGATCATCTTCGAGGTCGACCGCAGCCGCGACGGCGGCAGCTTCACCACCCGGCGCGTGGTCGCCATCCAGCATGGCCAGCAGATCTTCAACCTGGCGGCCTCGTTCCAGGCGCCGGAGGAGGGCTATGAACACCAGTCCGACATGCCGGACGCGCCATCGCCCGATGAGGTGCAGGACGATGTCGAGGCCCAGCGTCGTCTGCTGAAGGACCAGCCACCCGAGGCCCGCGCCTGGCTGGACGAGCCGAGGCCGATCGAGACACGCACGGTCGGCGGGCGGCTCAACATGGTCAGCCCCGAAGTGCGGAGCCCGACGCAGCAGGTGTGGTTCCGCGCCAAGGACTCGATCCCGGCGGACCAGCGCATGCACCAGGTCATCATGGCCTATGCGTCGGACGTCGGCTTCCTGAGCACCGCCAACCGCCCCCATGGCGTGGGCTGGAGGACGCCGGGCTTCCAGATGGCCAGCCTCGACCACGCGATGTGGTTCTACCAGCCGACCGACTTCAACGCGTGGCACCTGTTCCACCAGGAAAGCCCGTCCGCCTCAGGCGGTCGCGGCTTCGTGCTGGCCCACATCTATCGCGCCTCGGACGGCGCCCTGGTGGCCAGCTGCACCCAGGAAGGCCTGATACGGATGCGTAAGCCCGCCAACTGAGCCTTCGTCCCACCGAGCAGGCGATGCCGCGCGGCGTTACTCCACCTCGTCCGGCTTCACCGCCACCACGACGCCCTCGGCGAGGCGCACTTCGGGCACGGCCTCACGGGTGAAGGGCAGGTACCAGGTCGGGCCGCCGTCGGCGGGCGCGATTTCCAGCAGGTCGCCGGCCCCGAAATCCTGGACGGACTTCACCCGGCCCAGCGCTTCGCCCTGCGCCGTCTGGACCGCCAGGCCGGCGAGATCGGCGACGTAGAATTCGCCTTCGTCCGGCGCGGGAAGCGCGCTGCGGGGGATGAACAGCTTGAGGCCGCGCAGGGCTTCGGCCTGTTCGCGCGTCTCGATTTCCCTGGCCCGTGCGACGATGCCGCCCTTGGCGGGGCGCGCGGAGGTGAGCGTGAGGCCAGCCGAGCCGTCCTCACGCTGCAAGTCCTTGTAGTCCATCAGCGCCAGCGGCTCGGCCGTGAAGCTGGTGATGCGGACCTCGCCGCGGACCCCGAAGGGACCCGCGACGCGGCCCACCTGGATGAGATCGTCGCTCACCCAGGACAGCCTTAGGCCTGCGTTTCGCTCTCGGCGGCGGGCGCCTCGGCAGCGGGGGCTTCCGGAGCGGCTTCGACCGGGGCTTCCGCGACGACGGGTTCTTCCACCGGCGGCGGGTTGGCGGCGGCTTCGGCGGCGGCGGCGGCGCGATCGGCTTCCTTCTGGGCCTTCTCGCCAGCGCGTTCCTTGGCCTTCGTGCCCGGCAGGCCCTTGGTCGGGTTGTTGCCGGCTTGCCACTTCACGATGTCCAGCTTGCCGAGCTCGCGGGCGACGCGGTCGGTGGGCTGGGCGCCCTTGGCCATCCATTCCTGGATGCGCTCGACCTTCAGCACGACGCGGTTCGGGTCGTCCTTCTTCAGCAGCGGGTTGTAGGAACCCACCTTTTCGATGAAGCGGCCGTCGCGGGGCGAATGGCTGTCGGCGACGACGATCGAATAGTAGGGGCGCTTCTTGGCGCCGCCACGGGCGAGACGGATCTTCAGCATTGGGTGGGTCCTTGGTCTTTCAGGCTATTTCTTGAAGGGATTGAAGCCCGGCGGCAGGCCGCCGAGGCCGGGAAGTTTGGGCATGCCGCCGGGCATGGTCTTGAGCTTGGCGGCCATTTCCTCGAGCTGTTCCGGCGTGGGTTGCTGCCCGCCGGCGGCCATCTGGCCCAGCTTGCCCATGTCCATGCCGCCCGCCCCGAGCATCTTGGCCATCTGGCCAAAGCCCTTGCCGCCGTTCTTGCTCAGCGACTTGAAGGCGTCGGCCATCTGGCGGTGCTGTTTCAGCAGCCGGTTGATCTCGGCCACCTCGACGCCCGAGCCCTTGGCGATCCGGCGCTTGCGCGAGGCGGCCAGGATGTCGGGCTTCTTGCGCTCGGCCTTGGTCATCGACGAGATGATCGCCACCTGGCGGTCGAAGGTCTTGTCGGTCAGACCGCTCTCGCTGATCTGCTTCTTCATGTTCCGCACGCCGGGCAGCAGGCCCATCATGCCTTCCATGCCG
>DASVNS010000150.1:0-3381 GCA_036383735.1 Phenylobacterium sp.
CGTTCGCCAAGCAAGGAGCGAGTAGACCAAGGCTATGAGCAAGATCATCGGCATCGACCTCGGCACGACCAATTCGTGCGTGGCCATCATGGACGGCAAGACGCCGAAAGTGATCGAGAACGCCGAAGGCGCGCGGACCACTCCTTCAGTGGTGGCCTTCATGGACGACGGCGAAAAGCTGGTGGGCCAGCCGGCCAAGCGCCAGGCCGTCACCAACCCGACCAACACTCTCTTCGCGATCAAGCGCCTCATCGGCCGCAACTTCTCCGACCCGGTGGTCGAGAAGGACAAGCACATGGTGCCCTACGAGATCGTCAAGGGCCCGAACGGCGACGCCTGGGTGCGCGCCCACGACAAGGACTATTCCCCCCAGCAGGTGTCGGCCTTCATCCTGCAGAAGATGAAGGAAGCCGCCGAGCAGCACCTCGGCGAAAAGGTCGAGAAGGCGGTCATCACCGTCCCGGCCTACTTCAACGACGCCCAGCGCCAGGCCACCAAGGACGCGGGCAAGGTCGCGGGGCTGGAAGTCCTGCGGATCATCAACGAGCCGACGGCGGCGGCGCTGGCCTATGGCCTGGAAAAGAACGACGGCAAGAAGATCGCCGTCTACGACCTGGGCGGCGGCACCTTCGACGTCTCGATCCTCGAGATCGGCGACGGCGTCTTCGAGGTGAAGTCGACCAACGGCGACACCTTCCTGGGCGGTGAGGACTTCGACCTGCGGATCGTCGACTACCTGGCCGACGAGTTCAAAAAGGAACAGTCCGTCGACCTGCGTAAGGACAAGCTGGCCCTCCAGCGCCTGAAGGAAGAGGCCGAGAAGGCCAAGAAGGAACTCTCCTCGACGACCCAGTACGAGGTGAACCTGCCCTTCATCAGCATGAACGCGTCCGGCCCGCTGCACCTGAACGTGAAGCTGAGCCGCGCCAAGCTGGAAGCCCTGGTCGAGGACCTGATCAAGAAGACGGTCGGGCCCTGCGAACAGGCGCTGAAGGACGCGGGCCTGAAGAAGTCCGACATCGACGAGGTGATCCTGGTCGGCGGCATGACCCGCATGCCCAGGGTCGTCGACACCGTGAAGGAGTTCTTCGGCCGGGAGCCCCACAAGGGCGTGAACCCGGACGAGGTCGTGGCGCTGGGCGCCGCGGTGCAGGCCGGCGTGCTGGCCGGCGACGTCAAGGACGTCCTGCTTCTGGACGTGACCCCGCTGACCCTGGGCATCGAGACGCTGGGCGGCGTGTTCACCCCGCTGATCGAGCGCAACACCACCATCCCGACCAAGCGTTCGCAGACCTTCTCAACCGCGGACGACAACCAGTCGGCCGTGACGATCCGGGTCTTCCAAGGCGAACGCCCGATGGCGCAGGACAACAAGATGCTGGGCCAGTTCGACCTGGTCGGCATCCCGCCCGCCCCGCGCGGCGTGCCGCAGGTCGAGGTGACCTTCGACATCGACGCCAACGGCATCGTCAACGTCCAGGCGCGCGACAAGGCGACCAGCAAGGAACAGTCGATCCGCATCCAGGCCAACGGCGGCCTCTCGGACGCGGACATCGACGCCATGGTCAAGGAAGCCGAGTCCAACAAGGCCGACGACGAAAAGCGCAAGGCGGCCGTCGAGGCCAAGAACCAGGCCGATGCGATCATCCACTCGTCGGAGAAGGCTTTGGCCGAGCACGGCGACAAGGTCTCGGAGGTCGAGCGAAGCGCCATCCAGACGGCTCTCGACGACCTGAAGGGCTCGCTGGAATCGGGTGACGCCGACGCCATCTCGGCCAAAACCCAGACCCTCATCCAGGCTTCGATGAAGCTGGGCGAGGCGATGTACAAGTCCCAGCAGGGCGACGCAGGCGGGGCCGAATCCGGCGCCTCCGAGGCGGGCGGCTCTTCCGAGGACGTGGTCGACGCCGAGTTCGAGGAAGTCGACGGCGACGACAAGAAGTCGGCGTGACAACGCGCCCCATGGTCACGGACCGCGCGTAATGCGATCAGGCCATGGGGTCGTCGCCGCCGCCTTCGCGGGACGCAAGCGCACACTGCGCTTCATCTTTGAAGGGATACCCCCCGGTCACTCGGCTGTGTTAAGCCTTGCAGACGACCGGGGGGCCACCCACTTCATTTCACAGCAGTTTCAGAGCCTCTGACGTTTCCATGCGGGACTATTACGAGATCCTGGGCGTCGAGCGCGGCTGCGACGACAGCGCGCTGAAGACCGCCTTCCGTAAGCAGGCGATGGAGCACCATCCCGACCGCAATGGCGGTTCCGAGGATTCGTCCAGCCGCTTCAAGGAGGTCAACGAGGCCTATTCGGTGCTCTCCGATCCCCACAAGCGCGCGGCCTACGATCGCTTCGGCCACGCGGGCGTGAACGGCCAGGGCGGCGGCGCCGGCCAGTTCCACGACGTGAACGACATCTTCAACGAGGTGTTCGGAGACGTCTTCGGCGACATGTTCGGCGGGCGTGGCGGGGCGCGGCAACGCGGCGGTCCCGCGCGCGGCTCCGACCTGCGCTACGACCTGGAGATCACGCTGGAGCAGGCCTATGCCGGCTCCGAGGTCGAGATCACCATCCCGATCACCCTGTCCTGCGAGACCTGCGAGGGCTCCGGCGCCAAGCCGGGCACCAGCCCCACCCAGTGCACCACCTGCCACGGGGCGGGGCGCGTGCGCGCCAGCCAGGGCTTTTTCTCCATCGAGCGCGCCTGCCCCCGCTGCGGCGGGTCCGGCCGCATGGTCATGGACCCCTGCGCCGACTGCCGGGGCGCCGGCCACGTGCGCAGGCACAAGACGCTCGCCGTCCGCATCCCCGGGGGCGTCGACGACGGCGCGCGCATCCGGCTGGCCGGCGAGGGCGAGCCTGGCGCGCGCAACGGCCCGCGCGGCGACCTCTACATCTTCCTCTCGGTGACCCCGCACGAGCTGTTCGACCGCGACGGCCTGGACCTGCTGTGCACCGTGCCGGTGCCGATGACCGTGGCGGCCCTCGGCGGCGACATCGAGGCCCCCTGCCTGATGGGCGGCGAGGCCTGCGACGGCAATTGCCGCATCACCGTCAAGGTCCCCGAAGGCGCCCAGACCGGCAAGACCGTCCGCCTCAAGGGCAAGGGCATGCCGTCCCTGCGCAGCCGCCAGCGCGGCGACCTGGTGGTCGAGCTGTTCGTGGAAACCCCGACCCACCTGTCGGCCCGCCAGAAGGAGCTCCTGCAGGAGCTGGCCGGCCTGTGCAGCGAGAAACAGAACCCCAAGTCCGCCAACTTCGTCGGCAAGGCCAAGCGCTTCTGGGAAGAAGTGACGGGCAGCTAGGCGGCGGCTCGCCATTTGGACAATGGAAAGGGCCCGGAGCTTCGCGCTCCGGGCCCTTTCGCTGTTTGCTCCCGATGC
>DASVNS010000151.1:0-7032 GCA_036383735.1 Phenylobacterium sp.
GGAACGGCGCGATGCCGCCAAGGTGGCGGGCGTCCGGCTGCGCAGTCCCATGCTGGACGTGGAGACCGTGGCCGCGGGCGGCGGCTCGGTGCTGACCTTCGACGGCATGCGCGCCCGCGCCGGCCCCGCGAGCGCCGGCGCCGATCCCGGGCCTGCCTGCTATGGCCGCGGCGGACCGGCGACGGTGACCGACGCCAACCTAATCCTGGGACGGCTGGATCCACGCTTCTTCCCCGCCGTCTTCGGGCCGAAGGGGGATGCGCCGCTGGATCCGGTCGCCAGCCGGGCCCGGCTGACGGCGCTGGCGGGCGCCATGGACGCCAAGAGCGTCGAAGCCGCCGCGGAGGGCTTCGTCGCCGTCGCCGTGGAGCAGATGGCCCAGGCGGTCCGCCGCATCTCCACCGAACGCGGCTTCGATCCGCGCGAGCATGGGCTGGTGGCGTTTGGCGGGGCCGCCGGCCAGGTCGCCTGCCAGACCGCCGAGGCGCTCGGGGTCGGCCAGGTGATCTGCCCGAAGTACGGCAGCGTGCTCTCCGCCTGGGGCATCGGCCAGGCCAGGGTCACGGCGTTGCGCCAGGCCGGCGTCGAGGCGCAACTCGCCGGCGGGCTGGAGGACGCAGACCGCATTCTGCTTAAGGTCGAGGCCGCGGCCCGCGCCGACATGGCCGCCCAGGGCGCGGAGGCCGGCGAGGTGCGCCGCACGCTCCGCCTGCGCTACGACGGCGCTGACGCCGAACTGCCTGTGCCCGTTTCCGACGCAGCCACGGCCAAGGCCGCCTTCGAAGCCGCCCACCAGCGCCTGTTCGGCTTCATTGAGCCCGACCGCCCGATCCTGATCGCGGCGGTGGAGGCGGAGGCCTTCCCTCCCCTTCACGGGGAGGGTGGCGAGCGAAGCGAGACGGGTGGGGAAGCGGCGGGCCAGACCACGAGTCTCCCAGATAGTCCCCACGTCCCCACCCCGACGGCTTCGCCGTCTGCCCCTCCCCATGAAGGAGAGGGAAAGGCCCGCATGTTCGCGCTCGGGGTTTGGCATGACGCACCCGTGGTGGCGGCCGACCGCCTGACGGACGTCGACGGCCCTGCCCTGGTCGTCCGTCCGGACACCCAGATCGCCGTTCTGCCCGGCTGGCGCGCGTCGGCAGGCGCGAATGGCCTCATCCGCCTGACCCGCACCGCCGGCCTCGCCCGCCAGGCCATAGCCCTCGACAACCCCGACCCCGTCACGCTGGAGCTGTTCAACCGGCGGTTCATGGGGGTGGCCGAGGCCATGGGCGCGGCGCTCGAACGCACGGCGCACTCGGTGAACATCAAGGAGCGGCTCGACTTCTCCTGCGCCCTGTTCGACGCCGAGGGCGGGCTGGTGGCCAACGCGCCCCACATGCCCGTGCACCTGGGTTCGATGGGCGCGAGCGTACGCGCCGTCCGCGATCGGCATCCCCAGCTACGTCCCGGCCAAGCCTTCGCGCTGAATAACCCCTACGCCGGCGGCACGCACCTGCCGGATATCACCGTGGTCATGCCGGTGTTCATGGCGGACGTGGACGCCCAGGCCAGCTTCTACGTCGCGGCGCGCGGCCACCATGCCGACGTGGGTGGCGTCCAGCCGGGCTCGATGCCGCCGTTCTCGCGCACCATCGACGAAGAGGGGGTGATGCTGGACGCCCTGCCGATCATGCGGGACGGCCGGTTCCTCGACGGCGAGGTTCGCGCCGCGCTGGCGGCCGGACGGTGGCCAGCCCGCGCGCCGGATCGCAACCTGGCCGACCTCAAGGCCCAGATCGCCTCATGCCAGGCCGGGGCGGGGGCTGTGGCCGAGATGATCCGCACCTACGGGGCGCAGGCTGTGGCCCGCTACATGGGCTTCGTGCAGGACAACGCCGCAGAGGCCGTGCGCCGCGCGGTTGGCCGTCTGTCGAACGGGGAGGCTCGCGCGCCCATGGACGGCGGCGGTGAAATCGTCGTCCGAACCGCCGTCGATCCAGCGCGACGCGAGGCCGTGCTGGACTTCACGGACAGCGCCGATCAGCTCGGCTCGAATTTCAACGCGCCTTCGGCCATCGTCGACGCGGCGGCGCTCTATGTCTTCCGCACGCTCGTGGATGACGACATCCCGCTGAACGCCGGCTGCCTGAAGCCGCTGAAGATCGTCACCCGTGACGGCTCGATGTTGGCCCCCCATCCTCCGGCGGCGGTGGTCGCCGGCAATGTCGAGACCAGCCAGCACGTGGTCGACGCCCTCTACGCGGCCCTGGGCGTGATGGCGAACGGCCAGGGCTCGATGAACAACTTCACGTTCGGCGACGACCAGCGGCAGTACTACGAGACGATCTGCGGCGGGGCCGGCGCGACCGCCGCCGCCGACGGCGCCAGCGCGGTTCAGACGCACATGACCAACTCGCGCCTCACCGACCCGGAGATCCTCGAGCGGCGTTTCCCGGTGCGGGTGGAGGCGTTCGGCGTGCGCGCCGGCTCGGGCGGCGACGGCGCGCACCGAGGCGGGGACGGGACGCGGCGGCGTATCCGCTTCCTCGCGCCCATGGAGGCCGCCCTGCTTTCCTCCCGCCGCGAACACGCGCCGCAGGGGATCGCCGGCGGCGCGGCGGGATTGCCGGGCCGGCAGCGTTTGATCGCAGCGTCGGGCGCGGTTAGTGAACTTCCCGGCTGCTTCTCCGTTAAGGTGGAGCTTGGCGACGCGATCGAGATCGAAACCCCGGGGGGCGGCGGATTCGGACCCGTGGACTGGATCCGGCGCGAAGCTGACAAAATCTCTGAGCACAAGGTCCTGAATGACGCCGTTCGCCATCGCACTCGCCCTGTTCGCCCAGGCTCCGGAGGCCGCCGCATCCGCTGAGGCGCCCGCGCCCGCCGAGGATCGCCTGCCCACGGGCGCTCCGAAAGACGACTATCCGTTCGTGGCCTGGTGCTACGGCGCGCTCCGCGGTTACCTCGACATGCACGACGAGATGATGCCGGAGGTCACCCGTATCGAGAACCAGTTCCGCAAGCCGGGCACGAAGCTCGAGGACGACCTCAAGGTCTATGCCCAGATGCAGAAGGACGGCCGCGCCCAGCTCAAGACCTTCCAGGCCGCGCTGACCGCGGCCGAGAAGGCGTCGGTTCGTCCGATCAACGCCCTCGGCGCCGGCGCGGTGCGCCAGGGCCAGCTCATCTGGAACACCGGCCCCGAGGTCACCAAGGCGCGCAAGGCCCAGGAATGGATGAGCTGGGCCCTGCCCGCCCGCTGCGAGACGATCTCCGCCTCGCTGGAAACCCGCGCCAAGCTGATGGGCGCGACGTTCAAGGTGAACGAGGAGCCGGCGGTGGCGTCGCCCGTTGAACCCGCGCCCGCTGAGCCGCCCCCGGCCGAGGCGCCGCCCCCGACGAACTGACTACCCTATGGGCTTCTGGGCGAGGGCGGTGCAACTGACCGAACCGATCGCGCCGTCCTCGTCGTAGAGCAGGCATTCGGCGATCGCGACGCCGTCGGTGGCGCCGTGGTTGACGACATCGAAGCCGACCCACTCGGTCACCGGCTCGCGGTGCAGGTAGATGGTGACGTCGGAGTTGATGTAGCCCAGTCCCTGCTCGCCCGAATTGGCGAAAGGGCTGGCGAAGTCCGCGGCGGTGGCGACGCGCGCAAAGGGCGTATAGGGCTGGCCTTCCACCAGGTCGCGAACCTCGGCCATCCAGGTGCGGCGCGGCATCCCGGCCAAACCGAAGCCTCCGGCGATGGGGCGCATCTTCCACATTCCGCCCAGCGGCCCTTCGACAGGAGCGATGTCCTCCGGACTGGACACGACCCACGGCTCGGGCGTCCACACCTTGCCGGGCGAGTTCTCGGTGCGCCGCAGCAGTTGGCAGGTCGCGCGGCCGGCGCTCTTGCCGCCGGAGATGAGCTCGGCGTCGATCACCTTGATGCGGTGCCCGTCCTTGACCACGCGGGTGACCACCTCGACGGGCGACAGATCGGGCAACCGGTACATGTCCACGGTGAGGCGTGTCGGCATGTAGTCGGGCGTGCGGTGCTGACGTTCGATCTCGGCCCCCAGCAGCGCGACGATCAGGCGGCCGTGCAGGGCGTCCGGATTCCAGGGGCTGATCCCTGCGCGGGTGGGTACGAACAGGTCGCCGTCTTTTCGAAAGAAAGGTTCGTTGGTCATCTGGCGGCGACCATGCCGGAACGGCTCAGGCTTGGGTAGCGGCGGCGGTAGCGGTTTCGCCCCGGGCCAGGATCGCCGTCACCGCCATGTCGCCGGTGACATTGCCCAGGGTCCGGAAGATGTCGGGCGCGACTTCGACGGCGAGCAGGATCGGCAGGAGATCGATGGGCAGGCCCAGCGCGATGCAGATCGGCGCGACGCTGACGATGAACGACACCTGCCCCGGCAAGCCCACGGAGCCGATGCTGACGGCGAGGGCCAGGAACACCGCGCCCGCGTACTGCAGCGCGGAGGGGTGGAGCCCATAGACGTGGGCCACGAAGACACAGACGGCCAGGTTGACGGCTGGGCTGGTCATGCGGAACACCGCCACCGCCAGGGGCAGCACCAGGTTGGCGACGCGCTGCGGCACGCCCAGGTCGTCTCGCGAGCGCTCGATCATGGCGGGCAGGCAGGCCAGCGACGACTGCGTCGCGAAGGCGGCGGCCAGCACCGGCGAGGTGGCCCGCGCCCAGCGCCCCAGGGGCACGCGCCCAATCGTCACCGCGAGCACGTAGGCGAGGATCGCGATCACCAGGCCCGCCAACGCCGCCACGACGACGTACTGGCCGAGGATCCCCGCGGCGCCGACTCCGGCGCGCAGGCCGACGCCCAGGCCCAGGGCAAATACGCCCAGCGGCGCGGCCATCAGCACCCAGCGGACGATGACGATCATCGCTTCGCCCACGGCCTGGAAGACGTCCAGCAGCGCACGGCCACGGGCGTCGGGCAGACGGGTCAGGGCGAAACCGGTGAAGACCGCGAACACCACCACCGGCAGGACGGCGTCCTCGGCGGCGGCCTTGATCGGGTTGGCGGGCGCCAGGCTTTTCACCCACGCCGCGAAGTCGGGCGCTGTCGCAATGCCGGCGGCGGGCGCCTGGGCCCCGGCGCGCAGGGCAGCGGCGGCGGCCTCGCCCACCGGCCATACGGCCAGCACGCCGTTGACCAGCAGGACCGATGTCGCTGCCGAGACGAGGAGCAGCCCGACGAACCAGAGCAGCGCGCGTATCGCCAGCCGCCCGGTGGCCGCGGCGTCCGAAACCTGTGCGATTCCCGTGACCAGCACGGCGAAGATCAGCGGCACGACGGTCATGCGCAAGGCGTTGAGCCAAAGGCCGCCCAGCGCTTCGACGCCCTCGACGGCCTGGCGCGCGGTTGCGCCGCCATAGGCTGCAGCGATGGCGCCGACCACAAGGCCGGCCGCAAGCGCGACCAGCACCTGCACGCTCAGGGATCGAAGGAATTTCAAGGTGGCGGCGCTCCGTGGGTCCGGACTCCCGGAACCGAAGCGATCTGGCCCGTCCCGCGCCGTCCCGGCAAGCGCCTAGCTCAGGCGCCGTGCTCGTAGTGCACGGCGAGCGAGGCGGGCTGCGAACGGTCGGCCTTGCGCAGCCGCTCGGCCACGTCGCGAAGCGCCCGTTCCTGGTCGGCGAACCTCCCGAGCTCATGATCGTTACGGCTGACGATCCACTCGCCCGCGTGCTGTACGACTTCGTAGCGCATCGTGGTCTCGCCCCCGGCACAATCAGATGTATGCGCTTAGCATCCTCGACGACCATGACGCGTATCGTCGCATGAGCGTCGCCGTGAAGGGCCGAAAGCTCGCAGTTGGCGAGCCGCCCAATTATTTCCGTTTCAGCAGCAATCTTCCGCAATCGTGCGTATTTATCTCCCCACGGGATTCCTTACCTTGGACGTCGAACGGCGCGGCGACCCGCGCCCCAGGGAGACACCAGATGATCGACCGCAGACCTTTCGCGCGCCTGGGCGGCGCCGACCACGGTTGGCTCAAGGCGCGCCATCACTTCTCGTTCGCCAACTACTACGACCCGCAGAACATGGGATGGGGTCCGATCCGCG
Organism: Phenylobacterium sp.; assembly: GCA_036383735.1. Classification (GTDB taxonomy): domain Bacteria; phylum Pseudomonadota; class Alphaproteobacteria; order Caulobacterales; family Caulobacteraceae; genus Phenylobacterium. The sequence goes on from DASVNS010000151.1 coordinate 6,063, forward strand.
TCTGGAACGACGACGAGATCGCGCCGAACACCGGCTTTCCGCCGCATCCGCACGCCGACATGGAGATCGTAACCTATGTCCGGAAGGGCGCGATCACGCACAAGGACAGCCTCGGCAACGAGGGCCGGACCGAGGCCGGCGACGTCCAGGTGATGAGCGCCGGCTCCGGCATCCGGCACGCGGAGTACAATCTGGAATCGGAAACCACGACGCTGTTCCAGATCTGGATCGAGCCCTCCGATCGCGGCGGCCCGCCCAGTTGGGGCGCCAAGCCTTTCCCCAAGGGCGATCGGGCCGGAAAGTTCGTAACCCTCGCCAGCGGCGTGCCCGGCGACGAGGACGCCCTGCCGATCCGGACCAACGGCCGCGTGTCCGGCGCGACCCTGAAGGCGGGCGAGACCACCGAATATGTGCTGGGCAAGGGCCGGCACGCCTATCTGGTGCCGGCGCTCGGCGCCGTCGAGGTCAACGGGGTTCGGTTGAACACCCGGGACGGCGCGGCGGTGAAGGACGAGGAGGTCCTGCGGGTCACCGCCCTGGAGGACGCCGAGGTCGTGCTGGTCGACGCGGCCTGACCGGCCGAGTTGCAGATGCGTTCGGGCCCGCGGCAGGGGACGCCGCGGGCCTGTTCGCACGTCCGCCGATCGAGGGCGTTAACCGGTCGAGGTCGGCGATCTAGTCGGAGTCAGATCCATGGTCGCCTCCTTCGGAGCGCTGCCGGCGAGGAAACGAATACCTTATATCTTCGTGATATCCCGGATAGTATGAAGTAATAACATCTATCTAAGACATTAGATCGGAGTAATAACTTAAGTCCCTCGTAATGTTCACAGTCAGTGGAAAGACGTGGGCTCCACCAGCGTCTGATCCCATTCGCCGTCGGCGTCGCAGACCAGCACCGGCCAGGGCATTTCGATCAGGCGCACCCAGTCGCCGGCGGCGGCGAGCGCCTCGTCACGCGTCTCATAGG
>DASVNS010000152.1:0-10473 GCA_036383735.1 Phenylobacterium sp.
CGCGGAGAGCAGGCCGTAGCCGGGGGCTTCGCGGGCGCCCTCCTCGATGGCGTGGTCGCGATGGGCCAGTTCTTCGTCACGGAACCGGGAGAGTTCGGCGGCCAGTTCCGGGTCGCGCTCCGCCAGTTCGGTGACCTGCTCGGCGTAGTGGCCCTCGATGACGGTCTCGACCGCCTCGGTGCAGGCGTGGGCGGCCTTTTCGCCCAGGAGCGCCGTGCCGGCCCCCAGCGCGAAGGCGGCCAACCGCCAGACGGGGGTGAGCACGGTGGGCCGCACGCGCCGCTCGGTGAGCAGCTTGTCGAAGCGGGCGAGGTGTTCGGCCTCCTGGGCCTCCAGGTCGGCGAAGTGGCCGGCGAGCTTGGCCTTGCCCGCCGCGGCGCCCATCACCGCGCGTTGGCCCCGGTAGATCTGCACGGCGGCGAGTTCGCCGGCATGATCGACCCGCAGGATCTCGGCCAGGCGGGCGCGCTGGGCGCCGCGGCCGGGTCGGGGTGGGATGGGCCTGGTCATTGCTTGGCTCGCTCGCGCACCGCCGCCAGGACGCTGAGGACAGCCAGGATCAGCGAGATGAGCGCGTTCCATCCCGCCATGGACAGGCCGGCGAACACCCAGGGCGCCTCGTCGCAGGCGGGCGGCCTGACCTTGGCGCCCGCGAGGAAGGCGGAGAGGTCGGCGGCGCTCACGCCGCCGCCGCCGGAGGCGCAGGCCTGTGGGCCGGGCCAGAACTTCCACTCGGCCCCGGCGTGGTAGGTCGCCACGCCGCAGCTCACCAGGAACAGCAGCGCCAGGACCCAGCAGGTGAGCCCGCGCCAGCGCGGGCCTCCGGGCGTCCGCACCAGCACCATGAAGGCCAGGCCAGCCCCCAGGACGACCCAGTACACCTCGCGCTGTCGCAGGCAGAGGGTGCAGGGCGCGTAGCCGCCAAAGGTCTCGAACGCGTGTGCGGTCGCCAGCATGGCGGCGGCGACCAGCACCGCGCAGAGCCGCCAGCGATCGAGGAAGGGTCTCAGCAGGTTCATCATCCGCCCGTCCTTATCGCCCGAAATCCGAACCTAGCCAAAGACCTTGAGGGCCACGAACCCGCCGACCAGCAGGACCAGCAGCAGCACGCCATAGAGGTTCATCCGCCGCTCGAACTCGGCCAGCAGCGCCGGGCCGTAGAACTTGAGCACGGTGGCCACGGCGAAGAACCGGAAACCCCGGGTCAGGATCGACGCCCAGATGAAGGTGAAGAAGTCGAAGCGGGCGAAGCCGGCGGTGATGGTCACCAGCTTGTAGGGGATCGGGGTGGCGCCCTTGATCAGGATCACCCACAGGCCCCACTGGTCGAACCAGTGCTGGAACTCGGCGCGCCCGTCGCCGTGGCCGAAGAGCCGCAGGATCGCCTCGCCCACGGGCTCCAGGAACACGCCGATCGCGTAGCCGAGCATGCCACCGACCACCGACGCCGCGGTGCAGATGGCGGCATAGACGAAGGCCTTGTTCGGCCGCGCCGCCACCATGGGCGCCAGCATGACGTCGGGCGGGATCGGGAAGAACGAACTCTCGGTGAACGAGACGACAGCCAGGGCCACGGGCGCATGGCGCGAGCGCGCAAGCTGCATCACCCAGTCGTAGAGCTTTCTGAACATGCGCGATCCAAGGGGAGATTCGAGCGTTCTCGCTAGCAGGCGGCGCGGTCGTTGTCTTGGAACTCTGGCGAAGAGGCGGTTTCGCAAACTGGTTTCATATGATATCATTTCCTCTGCCCAGTGATGTTGGCGGTTCGAACTCCGGTTCGGGGCTCCTTCCTTTCCCGCGGCACGCGGGAGAGGGGGACCGCGCCCGGCAGAGGGCGGGGTGGAGAGGGCAAGCCCCAGGCTCGGCGGATCGACGACCGGGCCGGGCGGACCTCAGCGGATGAGGCCTGCCCTCTCCACCCCGCCCTCTCCAGCCGGCTGGCGCCGGCTTCGGCGCGCGGTCCCCTCTCCCACTTCGTGGGAAAGGAAGGCCGCCAACCCGTCAAAATCACTCCGCAGAGCCGCTAGTCGCCGCAAGACAGGAGGCCGTCATGAACGTCCAGACCCCGGAGACCACACGAGACCTGTTCGACAATCCGCTGGGCGCCGACGGGTTCGAGTTCGTCGAATTCACCTCGCCGGAGCCCGGGCGGCTGAAGGACCTGTTCGAGAAGATGGGCTTCACCGCCGTATCCAGGCACCGGTCGAAGAACGTGCTGCGGTTCCGCCAGGGCGACATCAACTTCATCCTGAACATGGAGCCGCAAGGCCAGGCGGCGGAGTTCCGGCAGATCCATGGCCCGTCGGCCAACGCCATGGCGTTCCGCGTGCGCGACGCTGCCAAGGCCTTCCGGCTTGCCGTGGAGCGCGGGGCCACGCCGGTCCAGGGGCCGGTGGGCCCGATGGAGCTGAATATCCCGGCCATCGAAGGGATCGGGGGCTCGAACCTCTATCTGGTCGACCGCTACGGCGCGCAGGAGATCTACGACGTCGACTTCCTGCCGATCGAGGGGGCTGAAGAGCGCCGCACGAACAACGAGGTGGGCCTGACCTATCTCGACCACCTGACCCACAACGTGCGCCGCGGGCAGATGGGCAAGTGGGCGGAGTTCTACGAGCGGATCTTCAACTTCCGGGAGATTCGATACTTCGATATTGAAGGAAAACAGACGGGCCTGATCTCCAAGGCCATGACCAGCCCGGACGGCAAGATCCGTATCCCGTTGAACGAAAGCCGCGACGAGCACTCGCAGATCGAGGAATTCCTCAGGGACTACCGGGGCGAGGGCATCCAGCACATCGCGCTGGGAACCGGCGACATCTACGCCTCCGTCGAGACGATGCGCGATCGTGGCGTCCGCTTCCAGGACACCATCGACACGTATTTCGAAGGCATCGACGCGCGCCTGCCGGGCCATGGCGAGGACGTCCGGCGGCTGCGGGCCGACAAGATCCTGATCGACGGGGCGCCCAGCGAGGGCCAGGGCCTGCTGCTGCAGATCTTCACCGAGAACATGATCGGCCCGATCTTCTTCGAGCTGATCCAGCGCAAGGGCAACGAGGGGTTTGGGGAGGGCAACTTCAAGGCCTTGTTCGAGTCCATCGAACTGGATCAGATCAAGCGGGGCGTGTTGCCCGCGAAGGCTTGATACATGGTTGACCCACCCCGACCCCGCTGGGCCCTCGTCGCCCACGGCGGCGCCGGCGTGATCGCGCGCGGCCAGCTCAGCCCTACGCAAGAGGCGGCCTATCGGGAGGCCATGGGCGCGGCGGCGGAGGCCGGCGCGGCGGTGCTGCGGGCCGGCGGCTCGGCGATGGATGCGGTGGAGGCGGCGATCCACATCCTGGAGGACGACCCGCTGTTCAACGCGGGCCGCGGCGCCGCCTTCACCGCGGAGGGGCGCAACGAGTTGGACGCCTCGATCATGGACGGGCGGACGCTCGCGGCCGGCGCCGTGGCGGGCGTGACCACCACGCGCCATCCGATCTCGGCGGCGCGGGCGGTGATCGAGGGCTCGGCGCACGTGATGCTGGGCGGGGAGGGCGCCGACGCCTTCGCCCGCAGCCAGGGGCTGGAGCAGGCGGACCCGGTCTACTTCTTCACCGAGCGCCGCTGGCGCGCCCTGGAGAAGGGCCTGGCGAAACTGGGCCTGCCGATCCCCGCGCGGCCGGTGGGCGCGTCGGGGGACACCTCCGGCAAGGCGGCGCTGGTCCACGAAGAGGGCAAGCACGGCACCGTCGGCGTCGTCGCCCTGGACAGCCAGGGCGACGTGGCGGCCGGCACGTCCACCGGCGGCAGTTCGGCCAAGCGCTGGGGGAGGGTGGGCGACAGCCCGATCATCGGCGCCGGGACCTATGCCTCGAACAAGGGCTGCGCGGTCTCCTGCACCGGAGCGGGCGAGTACTTCATCCGCCTGGGCGTGGCCCACGAGATCTCGGCGCTGGTCCAGCACAAGGGCCTTTCGCTGCAGGCGGCCGTCGACCAGGTGGTGCAGGGCGACCTGACGGCGCTGGGCGGGGACGGCGGCGTGATCGCCGTGGCGCCGGACGGCCAGATGGCCTGGAGCTTCAACACCTCGGGCATGTACCGGGCCCGCATCGCCGACGGCGAGCTGCTCGTGGTCGGCGTCTACAAGGACGATCCGTGATGACGAAGGGTGAATGGCTTCCGATCCGCGCGGCGCAAGGGACGCACTCGCGCCAGGCGCATGCCGACCTGCCTGAGGGCACCTACGAGCGCGAGGTGTCCAAGGAGGGCTTCTTCGGCCCCGCCGCCTTCCTGCATCATCGCCGTCCGCCGACCGGATGGACCAGCTTCGAAGGCCCGTTGCGGCCGCGCGCCTTCGACCTCGCCCGGCTGAACGCCGCCGAGCCGTCGCCGTGGGCGGCGGGGGTGGTGCTGGCGAACAAGGCGGTTGAGGTCCGCTTCTGGAAGTTGGCGCAGCCGATGCCGGCGCTGGCCCGCAACGCCGACGGCGACCAGCTGCTGTTCGTCCATCAGGGGGAGGGCGACCTGTTCTGCGACTACGGGCGGCTGGCCTACCGGGCGGGCGACTACCTCTACCTGCCGCGCGGGACCATGTGGCGCCTGAACCCGGCTGGCCCGGCCGCGATCCTGATGATCGAGGCCACCAACACCCACTACAAGCTGCCCGACCGCGGCCTGCTGGGCGGCCACGCGCAGTTCGACCCCGCCATGCTGGATACGCCGGTCATGGACGCGACCTTCCGCGCCCACCAGGACGAGGCCGGCGAATTCCGGGTGGAGGTCAAGAAGCGCGGCCAGGTCTCAACCGTGACCTTCGGCTACAATCCGCTGGACGCGGTGGGCTGGCACGGCGACCTGGCGCCGGCGCGGTTGAACGTGGCCGATATCCGCCCGGTGGCGAGCCACCGCTACCACCTGCCGCCGTCGGCGCACTCGACCTTCGTCAGCGACCGCTTCGTGGTGTGCACCTTTGCGCCGCGGCCGTTCGAGACCGATCCGGGGGCGCTGAAGGTCCCGTTCTTCCATAACAACGACGACTACGACGAAGTGCTGTTCTACCACGCCGGCGATTTCTTCAGCCGCGACCACATCGAAGCGGGCATGCTGACCTTTCACCCGAGTGGCTTCACGCACGGGCCGCATCCGAAGGCGCTGAAGAACATGCTCAGCCAACCCAAGCCCGCCACCGACGAATATGCGGTGATGATCGACACCCGCGACCCGCTGGACGTGGGCGAGGCCGCCGCGTCGGTCGAGAATCCCGCCTACGTGGACAGCTGGAAGGGCGCGTGAGCCTGCAGGACGATCTGGCGGCGGCCGCGACCGACGAACTGGATCGGGCCATGACCCTGGGCTGGCGGCAGCTGTCCCAGCACACGCCCTGGGGCGACACCTTCGATGGGTTCACGCCGGATGGACGCGAGGTCTGTTTCGAACGCGCTTACATGTGGGAAGGTGCGACCGGCGGGGACATCCGGGTGGAGGTCACCGTCTACGAGGCGCGCGCCTACGAAGACGGCGTGCAGCTGAGCAGAACAATAGCCAAGGACGGAGGGACGGATGAAGCTGGCGTCGTTGAAGGGGGGGCGTGATGGCCGCCTGGTGGTCGTCTCGAACGACCTTGCCTGGTATTCGCCGGCCGACCGCATCGCCCTGACGCTGCAGGACGCCCTCGACAACTGGGATCGCGTCGCGCCGGAACTGCGCGGGCTGGCGGAGAGCCTGGAGCACGGTTCCGTGCCCAAGGCCCGCTTCCATGAGCACGACGCCATGAGCCCGCTGCCGCGCGCCTACCAATGGGCCGACGGCTCGGCCTATGTGAACCACGTGGCCCTGGTGCGCCAGGCTCGCGCCGCCGAGATGCCCGAGAGCTTCTGGAGCGAGCCCCTGATGTACCAGGGCGGGTCCGACGGGTTCCTGGGCCCGCGCGACGTGATCCCTCTGCGGGACGAGGCCTGGGGTTGCGACATGGAAGGTGAGGTCGCCGTGGTGACGGGCGACGTGCCGCTGGGCGCCAGCCGCGAAGAGGCCCTGAAGGCGATCCGCCTGGTGATGCTCTGCAACGACGTGAGCCTGAGGAACCTGGTCCCCGGCGAGCTCTCCAAGGGATTCGGTTTCTTCCAGTCGAAACCGGCGTCGGCATTCTCACCCGTGGCGGTGACGCCCGACGCGCTGCCCAATTTCCAGGACGGCAAGCTGCACGGCAAACTGGAGGTGGAGTTGAACGGCCGGCCTCTGGGCGAAGCCGACGCCGGCGTCGACATGACCTTCGACTTCGGGACCCTGATCGCCCATGCCGCCAGGACCCGCGCCTTGTCCGCCGGAACGATCGTCGGCTCCGGCACGGTATCGAACCGCGGCTCGGACGGCGGCCCGGGCAAGCCGATCGGTCAGGGCGGGGTCGGCTATTCCTGTTTGGCCGAGGTGCGGACCGTCGAGACCATCCTGGTCGGCAAGCCGTCCACGCCATTCCTGAAGTCGGGCGACGTGGTGCGCATCCAGATGGCGGACGGCAAGCGCCACTCGATCTTCGGGGCCATCGAACAGGCGGTCGCGCCAGCATGACCTCGGCCGAAGCCAGCCGCCCGGACGGCGGTGGGGGTGGCCAAGCCGGCTTGCAGCTCGACAGCTACCTGCCCTACCGGCTGTCGGTAGCCTCGAACGCCGTGTCGGGCCTGATCGCGCGCGCCTATGAGGACCGGTTCGGCCTGACGGTGCCCCAGTGGCGTCTGATCTGCGTGCTGGCCGAGGACGGCCGGCTCAGCCAGGTGCAGATCGTCGCCCGCACCGTGATGGACAAGGTCACGGTCAGCCGCGCCGCCCAGGGCCTGGTCAAGCGCCGGCTGGTCGCCCGCTCGCAGAACAAGGCGGATGGGCGCAGCCACGTCCTGACCCTGACCGCCGAAGGCCGCAGCCTGCACGCCGAGATCGCCCCCCTGGCGCTGGCCTATGAAGCGGCGTTGATCGCGGGGCTGGCGCCGGAGGAGGTGCTGCTGCTCAAGCGGCTGCTCAGCCGGTTGCAGTCGGCCGCCGGCCAGCTGGCAGGCGAGGCACGGCCGTCGCCCAGCCTGCGCTGAGAGCTCGCCTACCCCAGCCCGGTCCGCCGCTCGGCGCAGGCCGCGTCGGCCCTGAGCAGGGTGTATTCCACGCCGGCGATGAGGCTGTCGGGCGTGATCGGCTTGGCGATGAGGTGGTCTGCGCCCGCCGCCGCCGCATCGCTGCGGTGCTCGCCCATGGCATTGGCGGTCAGCATGGCGATCGGGATCGGCGGCAAGCCCAACTCGCGCTCGCGCCGCCGGATCTCACGCGTCGCGCTGAGCCCGTCCATCACCGGCATCTGCATGTCCATGAGGATCAGGTCGAACAGGCCAGGATGGTAGGTCCCCACCGCTTCGAGACCGTTGCCGACGATGGTGAGCGCGACGCCGGCCGGCTCCAGGATCAGCTGCACGACGCGTTGATTGGTGGGGTGGTCTTCGGCCAGCAGCACCCGGAGTTTCGCCATCGAGGTCGTCTCGACGACCGGTTCGGCATAGCCCTTGCCCGACGCTTGGTCGGCGTCGTAGTCGGCGAGCGCCATCGTGCGCGCCAGCGGGATGTCGATGGTGAAGGTCGAGCCCTTGCCCGGCTCCGAGGCGGCCTGGATCTCGCCGCCCATGAGGTCCGCGAGGGTGCGCGAGATCGACAGGCCCAGGCCCGTGCCGCCGAACTGCCGCGAGATGGAGCCGTCGGCCTGGGTGAAACGGGTGAACAGGCGTTTGGCGGCCTCGGCGTCGAAGCCGATGCCGGTGTCGATCACCTCGATCCTCAATCGGCTCCGGGCTTCGGCCGCCGTCGGTTGGAAGCAGCCGACCTGGATACGCACCTCGCCGGCGTTGGTGAACTTGATGGCGTTGGACGCGAGGTTCGAGACGATCTGGCGGATCCGCACCGCGTCGCCGGCGAACATGCCGCGTGCGGCGTCGGCGTAGACCACGCGGAAATCGATCGCCTTCTCGTCGGCCTTGGCGCGCATGAGTTCGGCGGCCGCCTCGATCTCGTTCCGCAGGTCGAAGGGCGCCACCAGCAATTCGAACCGGCCGGCCTCGATCTTGGCCTGATCCAGGATGTCGGAAAGCAGTCGGTCCAGCGTTTGGCCGGATGTCTGGATCAGCCCGACCATCTCGCGTTCTTCCGCAGGCAGGGGCCGGCGCGCCAGCGCCCCCGCCGTGCCGATCACCCCGTTCAGGGGCGTGCGGATCTCGTGGCTCATGTTCGCGAGGAACACGCCCTTGGCATGGTTGGCGCTCTCGGCCAGGTCGCGGGCGGCTTCCAGCTGCTGCTCCAGCGCCTTGCGTGCGGACAGATCCATCATGGTGCCGACCACGCGATGGGGCCGCCCGTCCGCGGTGCGCTCGATCACCTGCCCGCGGGAGAGCACCCACTTGTATGAGCCGTCCCGGCAGAGGACCCGGTGTTCGTGGTTCGTGTGCGGCGTGTCCCCGCGGAAGTGCGCCTCGTACGTGGGCTCCAGCGCCGGGATGTCGTCGGGGTGCAGAAGATCGCGCCATCCGTTCGACAACAGCATCTCCAAGTGTTCCGGTTTGTAGCCGAGGATTGCCAGCCAGGCGGCGTCTGGCCGAAGGACGTCGGCAAGGATGTCGTACTCGAACAGGCCGTCGCCCGAAGCCTCCACCGCCAACGCCAGCTTGCGCTCGACGTCCGAAAGCGCGGTCTGCCGGTCCGCGAGCGTCCTGAGCAACACATGATGATCGAGGGAAAAGGACCGGGCCGAAAGCAGTCCGAGCAAGATGAGCACGCTGATCACCAGGGAATCCAGGCGCGCTCCGAACGCCAGGAAGGGACCGACCAGCGCCACCACGATCGCGGGGCCAAGCACGCCCACCAACAGCCTTCGGTTTGCCCCGAAATATATGAAGTTGCTCATGAAGCCGCCGGTCAGCCATGTCGCGGCGATGGCCACGCCGAGTGCCGAGCCATCGGCGAGCGCCAGCAGCGAGACCCCTTGGTACAAACCGGAACCGATGGCGTTTGCGGCTGCGTAGGTCGTGATGGCCCGCGACGGCGGGAGGTTCGCCGTCAGGCGGTCGAAGCCGGGCCGCACCACCAGATCCCAAAAGAACACCGTCCCAAGCCAGATCGCGCAGACCAGCCACGGGTGGATCAGGAGCGAGATGATCGCATAGATCGTCGCGAAGAGCAGGCGGTCCCGCGTGTTGCGGATGACCAGCTGGACACAGGTGTCAAAGCTGAAGCCCGCCGCCAACGACGACGCGGCGTCGGGGCCCCCTGGAGCGTTCGCGAGCTCGTGCCTCTTCACCGCGGCGAACCGGTTTCTGCAGGGACTGGAGGCATCGCTGGCCCTTCTCGAACCAGCAGAGCTTGGCGCCTAAGCGCTAACAGTCCGTTGGGATGCGTCCGGCGCGTTGATCTGTCGCAGGAAATGCGCGCCGCGGTTCGGGGGAGAACCGCGCCAGCGCGGGGTCTACGCTGCGATCGACTGGTTGCGGACGCTCCAGCGATGCGACCCTTCGCCGAACGGCAGGTGGAACCCGTAGGCCGCGCGCTTGCGCTCGTCGCGCCAGAACGCCTCGAACGACATGATCACCTGCTGCTGCAGCTCTTCAGGGATTTGATGGACGTTGTGACCCAGGTTCCGGGCCACCTGTTCGATCACGATCGATCGGTGCGCTTCGCCGCCGAGCGAAAGGAGGGCCTCACGGACGCGCTTGCACAGGGTTTCTTTGACCCGCACCGGCTTTTTGCCGTTGGGAGCGTCGTGGGCGGTTTCGTGCTGGTTCTGCATGATGAGAACGAGCCTGCGCTCTTCTCGTTTATCGAGCCGTTAAAGCTCACGGAAAAAGACAGGTTAACGCAACCGACGGGCGAGATGCCTACCCAGCCCCGAACGCCACCGCGAGGTGATAGACTGTGAAAGAGGCCAGATAGGCCAGCGTCGTCATGTAGGCGAACATCACGCCGGTCCAGGCCCAGGAGTTGGTCTCCCGCTTCACGACCCCCAGCGTCGCCGCGCACTGCGGCGCGAAGACGTACCAGGCCAGGAACGACAGGCCGGTCGCCAGGCTCCAGTGCTGGGCCAGGCGCGCGCCCAGGGCCCCCACATTGGTCTCCGCGTCGCCGACGGCGTACACTGTGCCCAGGGCCGCCACCGCCACCTCGCGCGCGGCAAAGCCGGGGATCAGGGCCACCACCATCTGCCAGTTGAACCCGATGGGGGCGAACACCGGCTGGATGGCATGGCCGATCATGCCGGCCAGGCTGTAGTCGATCGCCGGGTTGGTCGCGCCCGCCGGCGCCCCGGGGAAGGTCGACAGCACCCACACAAGCACCATCAGCGGCAGGATGATCCGGCCGGCCCGGTTCAGGAAGATCTGCGCCCGCAGCAGCAGGTTGCGGAACACGTTCTCGAAGCTGGGCAGCTTGTAGGTCGGCAGCTCCATCAGGAACGGCTCGACCGCGCCGCGC
>DASVNS010000153.1:0-15583 GCA_036383735.1 Phenylobacterium sp.
TATGGGGGAAAGCGGCCCGATGCGCGGAGCGCGAGTGGCCGATGGGGGAAGTGCGAAGGAAGACTTCCCCCATCGGCGACTCGCCCCTGCCGGGGCTTCGCGCCGCTTTCCCCCGGAAGGGGGAAGCTGGGACGCGATCAGGTCCCTAGCAGCCTCTAAAGCCTTCGCGCCTTATTGCGGCAGCCGGACCACGGCGCGCAGGCCGCCGAGCGGCGAGCGGTCGAGCTTGATGTCGCCGCCGTGGCTGCGGGCCACGTCGCGGGCGATGGCCAGGCCCAGGCCCACGCCTTTGGCGTTCTGGTTGCGGCTCTCGTCCAGGCGGGTGAAGGCCTTGAACGCCTCCTCGTGCTGTGCGGCCGGGATGCCGGGGCCGTCGTCGTCCACCACGATCTCGAGCGCGCCGCTGGGGGCCAGGCGGGCGGCGACCTCCACATGCTCGCCGTGCGCGGCGGCGTTCATCACCAGGTTGGCCAGGGCGCGCTTCAGGGCGTTGGGCCGCGCGGTGGCGGTGAGGTCGGGATCGGTGGCCACCTTGACCTGGACGCCCAGGCGGCGCGCGCCCTCGCTCACCGCCTCGATCAGCGGGCGTAGCTTCACCGGCTCGGCGGCCTCCCCGCCTTCGCCGCGGGCAAAGGCCAGGTACTCGTCGATCATGTGCTCCATCTCGGCGAGGTCGCGCTTCATGTCGGTGGTGCGCTTGTTCTGCTCGGCGAGGGCCAGGCTGAGCTTGAGTCGGGTGAGCGGGGTGCGCAGGTCGTGGCTGACCGAGGCCAGCAGGGCGGTGCGCTGCTCGATGTGGCGCTGGATGCGGCTGCGCATGGCCAGGAAGGCGGTGGCCGCCGCGCGCACCTCCTTGGCGCCGTGCGGCTTGAAGGCGGGCACGTCGACGCCGCGCCCGAACGCCTCGGCGGCGTTGGCCAGCCGCTCGATGGCGCGCACCTGGTTGCGGATGAACAGCAGGGCGATGGCGGTGAGCAGCACCGTCGCCACGGTCATCCAGAGCACGAAGATATGGCCCTGGGTGGCGAAGGCGCGGTCGCGGGGCGCCAGCACCCGCATGACCCCGCCCTGCACGCCCACCCGGATATCGACATAGGCCGGGTAGCGGGTGGTGTCGAACCAGAACGGCGCGTCCAATCGATCGCTGAGCGCGCGGTCCAGCGAGCGGTCGATCGGCGCGAAGAATGCCTCCAGCAGCACCGGCGGGTCGCGCCGGCGCAGCGGCAGGCTGCGGCCGGGCTGCAGGGCGATGGACAGGCCCATGGAATCCTCGGCCCGCTCGCTCAGCTTGGCGAAACTCTCGGGCGTGGGGTCTTCCTTGTAGCTCTCCACCGCCCAGGCGATATCGCCGGCCAGGCCTTCCGACAGGCGGGCGGTGACGGTCTGCCAGTGGGCGTCGAAGAAGACGTAGGTCACCGCGATCTGCATCAGCGCCACCGGCAGCACGATGATCAGCAGCGACCGGGCGAACAGGGTCGCCGGCAACCGTCGCTTCAGCCAGCGCAGCAGGACGCGGGTGGAGGAGGGGAGTTTCATGTTCCCGCCCGCGCAGCGGGAGAGGGGGACCGTCCGCCGAGCAACGCGAAGAGCGGACGGTGGAGAGGGCAGGCCCCGTCCGCTGAGCCAAGGGAGGCGGATCGTTCCGCGGAGTCTGGGGCTTGCCCTCTCCACCACGCCCTCTGCGGGGCGCGGTCCCCCTCTCCCACTTCGTGGGAGAGGAAGGTCTGGGGGATCCTACCCATCAGTCCGGCGCCAGCCGGTAGCCGACGCCGCGGACGGTCTGCAGGTAGCGGGGGGATTTGGGGTCGTCCTCGATCTTGCGGCGCAGGCGGGTGACCTGGACGTCGACGGCGCGGCCCGAGGGGTCCACGGAGTCGCGGGCCAACTCCAGCCGGTCCACCGGTTCGTGCGGCGTACGCGCGAGTTGGCGCAGCAGCGACACCTCGGCCTCGGTCAGCCGCACGGTTTCGCCGGAGCAGGCGAGCTCGCCGCGGTCGGCGTCGAACTGGCAACGGCCCAGCGACAGCGCCCCGTTCGCAGCGGGGTGGCGCTCGCTGGCGCGGCGCAGGATGGCCTCGATGCGCAGCAGCAACTCCTCGGGCTCGAACGGCTTGCCGAGATAGTCGTCGGCGCCCAGCTTCAGCCCCTCGATGCGGTCGCCGGACTCGGACCGGGCCGTCAGCATCAGCACCGGCGTCCGCCCCGGCGCGCCCCGCTGTTCGCGCAGCCAGCGGGTCAGCGAGAACCCGTCTTCGCCGGGCATCATCACGTCGAACACCGCCAGGTCGAAATCGAGGGTGGCGAGGAGGCGCCGCGCCGGCCCGCCCCCGGCGGCGGCCGTCACGCGGAAGCCGGCGCGCGTCAGATATTCCTTCAGCAGGTCGCGGATGCGGTCGTCGTCGTCGACCAGCAGCAGGTGGCGGGCCCGGGGCGGCGCATCCGATAATGTCATGGGCGTCCTCCGCCGCCGGGGTGGCGCATCCTGCCTCCGGCCATGGCCGCCAATATGGCGCGCGCGCCGGCCACCCCGTCCAGACCCCCGGTGCGATAGGCGCGGGTCAGCTGGCTGCGCAGGCGCTCGCTGATGGCGGTCTCGAAAGCCTCGCCCCGGGCGGTCAGGACGGCCGAGCGTCGCCGGCCATCCACGTCGCCCGCCTGTTTCTCGACCAGCCCCTTGGCGGCGAGGTCCACGAGGATACGGCTGGCCGCCTGTTTCGACAGGCTGGTGAGGTGGGCCAGTTCCTGCACCCCGATGCCCGGCCGCCGGCGCAGCAGGAAGGCGGCGCGCCAATGCGAGCGGCCCATGCCCAGGTCCTCGGCTTCGAGCCCCTGGTCGACGGCGGCCCAGAGCGAAGCCTCGGCCAGCAGCATCAGCTCGAGCCCCGCGTCCAGCTCGTCCTCGCGCAGGATCAGGCGCGGATCGGCAGGCGTGCTCATGCCGCCCTCCTGGCGCCGCGGCGGTCCAATTCGTTTGACGTGGAGCGGCCGGAACGGTTCAAGGGGCGCTCTGGAAAGGACGAAATCTCGACATGGCGCTTGTTCCCTTCGATGACCGCGACGGATGGATCTGGTTCGACGGCCAGTTCGTACAATGGCGCGACGCGAAGGTGCACGTCCTCACCCACGGCCTGCACTATGCGTCGGCCGTGTTCGAGGGTGAGCGGATGTACGGGGGCGAGATCTTCGAGCTGACGGCGCATACGGAGCGGCTGTTCGAGTCGGCGCGGATGCTGGACTTCGAAATCCCGTTCACGGTGGCGCAGATCGACCAGGCCTGCAAGGACACCTGCGCGAAGAACGGGCTGAGCGACGCCTATCTGCGGCCCATCGCCTGGCGCGGCTCCGAGATGATCGGGGTCTCGGCGCAGAACACCAAGATCCACGTGGCGATCGCCGTCTGGGAATGGCCCAGCTACTTCTCGCCGGACGAGAAGGCCAAGGGCATCCGCATGTGCTGGGCCAAGTACAAGCGGCCCTCGCCCGAGACCGAGCCGGTCCACGCCAAGGCCACCGGCCTCTACATGATCTGCACCATCTCCAAGCACGCCGCCGAGAAGGACGGGTTCACCGACGCCATGATGCTCGATTATCGCGGCTATGTGGCCGAGAGCACCGGGTCCAACGTGTTCTTCATCAAGGACGGGGTGATCCACACCCCGATCCCCGATTGCTTCCTGAACGGCATCACCCGGCAGACGGTGATCAAGCTGGCGCGCGAAAAGGGCCTCGAGGTCGTCGAACGCCACATCCGGCCGGAGGAGCTTGCGGGCTTCACCGAATGCTTCGTGGTGGGCACTGCGGCCGAGGTGACGCCGGTGTCGCAGATCGGCGAATACGCGTTCACGCCCGGCAATCTGTCGCTCAGCCTGATGGACGACTACGCCAAGCTCGTGCGCCGCGAGCTGGTCGCGGCCTAGGGCCGCGGATCGTCGCTACCTCCCCATCGCTGCTGCGATGAGGGAGGGGGACGCGCGCGCTACGCCAGCAGCGCATACGGTCGGGGATAGGCGTCGCCGCGGCTCAGGTGGACCAGGCCCACGATGCAGCGGAGGCCGTACCAGATGCCGGCGCCGCCCCAGACCAGCCCGGCGGCGGCCATGATGGGAAAGCCGATCAGGATGACGCTGAGCAGAGCGCCTACGCCGAACAGGATGGCGCCGCCCACCATCAGCACCGCGCCGATCCAGAAGGTGCGGATCAGGAAGGTATAGTGGCTCTGCATCGTCGGCCCCGCAGTCGAGCGCTGGGCGTAGGCGACAATGAGGCCGACGATCGCGGTGATCCCCGTGGCGAAGGCCAGCAGGTACAGCGCGTAGCAGACCGCAGGCATGGTCTTGTCCTCGGTCGCGCCATAGCCAACTTGCTCGGTCATCGTCTCTCTTGGTCCTCCGGGCCCAACATCGGGCCGACAACAGATGGACCCGGGGATGCGTTCCGAAAAGACGCGACCGCGTTACAAATCGCTCACCCGCGGGCGAGGGTGATGTCGACGCCGGCCGCCACCGCGTCGGGGGCGAGGGCCAGCGGCTTTTCCACGCGCACGCGGGCGCGGCTGACGCGCGGGTCCGCGAGGCACCGCTGGGCCAGGCGATGGGCGAAGGTCTCCACCAGTGCGATATGCCCGCCGGCCGCCACGGCCTGGGCGGCCTCGAGGATGGCTTCGTAGTTGAAGGTGTCGGCCAGGCGGTCCGAGGCGTCGGTCGGCACGTCCAGCTCCACGTCGACGATCAGCGGCTGCACGCGGCCGATCTCGTGGCGATAGACGCCGATCTCGGCCTGTACCTTCACGCCGGTGACGAAGACCTTCGAGCTGATCAGCAGGGCGCCGGTCATGCCAGGTGCTGGCCCGAATCCACGGCGATCAGCTGGCCGGTCACCGACGGGGCGTCGATCAGGTAGCGCAGGGCGGCCCCGATCTCGCCGGGCGGCACCGGGCGGCCCAGGGGGGTGGCTTCGGCCTCCGCCCGGAAGGCGGCCTCGTCCTGGTGGATCGACGGCAGGGTCGGGCCAGGGCCGATGCCGTTCACGCGGATGCGCGGCGCCAAATCCCGGGCCAGCATGCGGGTGGCGTCCCACAGGGCGGCCTTGGACAGGGTGTAGGAAAAGAACTCCGGCCCCGGCCGCAGGACCCGCTGGTCGAGGACGTTGACGATCAGCCCCTCACGGTCGGCCGGCAGGCGCCGGGCGAACGCCTGCGCCAGCACCAGGGGCGCGCGCAGGTTGGTCTCCATGTGGAGGTCCCACGAGGCGCGGTTCATGTCGGAGAAAGCGTCCTGCTCGAAGACGGACGCCGAATTGACCAGCAGGGTCACGGGGCCCAGCTCGGTCTCGGCCTGGCTCACCAGCGCCACGCTGGCGCTTTCCTTGCGCAGGTCGCAGGAAAGCAGGGTCGCCTTGCGTCCGTGGCTGCGCACCTCGCCCGCGGCGGCCTCGGCCTCGTCGTCGCCCTCGGCGCGCACGTGGATGGCGACGTCGTAGCCGGCCCGCGCCGCGGTGGCCGCCAGCACGCGGCCGATCCGTCGCGCGCCGCCCGTCACCAGTGCTGCGCCGCGGCCGGCCATTGGGCGGTTCCTATCAGTCGAAGCGGCCGAACTCGAAACGGTTCAGGGCGGCCATCACCGCGACGAAGACGAGGATCATGTAGATGCCGCTCATGGGAACTCCGCAGGCCTTGACGGTCGGGCTTTAGCACGCGCGCCGGGGCGAGCAACCCAGTTCATGCCGCGCCAATCGACGAGGACGGGGATCGACAGGAGCCTCGGCATGGCCTCCTATTGCATTTCGGCGGCGCCTTCCCAGCTCTGGAGCGTGCGGGGGGCTTTTCAAGTGAACGCCGATCACTAAAATGGGCGTTTGAACAGCCGGGCTTGCAGGTCCTAAGCCGTCAACGACAAAAAGCCGCCAGGAGGGCGTCATGCGCGAATACCTCAAATTCTATATCGATGGGGCATGGGTCGAACCGGCCGAGGGCCTGAAGACGCTGGACGTCGAGAACCCGGCCACGGAACAGGTCGTGGGCAAGATCGCCCTGGGTTCGGCCGCCGACGTGGACAAGGCCGCCAAGGCCGCGCGCAAGGCGTTCGACAGCTGGTCGCAGACCAGCCGCGAGGAGCGCCTGGAGGTGCTGGGCCGCATCATGGCCGAGTACCAGAAGCGATTCGGCGACCTCGCCACCGCGGTGACCGAAGAGATGGGCGCGCCGGCCAGCCTGGCGCAACGTGCGCAGGCCCCGATCGGCCTCGGCCACCTGAACACCGCCATCGAGGTGCTGAAGACCTTCAAGTTCGAGGACGACCGCGGCGCGACGATGATCGTCAAGGAGCCGATCGGCGTCTGCGGGATGATCACCCCCTGGAACTGGCCGCTGAACCAGATCGTCTGCAAGGTCGCTCCGGCCATCGCCACGGGCTGCACCATGGTGCTGAAGCCTTCGGAAGTGGCGCCGTTCACGGCGCAGATCTTCGCCGAGATCATGCATGCGGCGGGCGTGCCGGCCGGCGTGTTCAACCTGGTGCAGGGCGACGGCCCGACCGTGGGCGCGGCGATCTCCAGCCACCCCGAGATCGACATGGTGTCGTTCACCGGCTCGACCCGCGCCGGCATCGAGGTGGCCAAGGCGGCCGCCCCGACCGTGAAGCGCGTGGCCCAGGAACTGGGCGGCAAGAGCCCGAACATCGTCCTGGACGATGACGCGTTCGCAGCCGGCGTCGGTCGCGGCGTGGCCACCGTGATGGTCAACTCGGGCCAGTCCTGCAATGCCCCGACCCGCATGCTCGTCCCGTCGACGCGGATGGACGAGGCGATCACCGTGGCGCGTGAAGCTGCGGCGGGCGTCACGGTTGGCGACCCCAACGGCAACGCCCAGCTGGGCCCGGTGGTCAACAAGACCCAGTTCGACAAGATCCAGAAGCTGATCCAGGCCGGCATCGATGAGGGCGCGACCCTGGTCGCCGGCGGCACGGGCCGGCCGGAAGGTCTGGACAAGGGCTATTATGTGAAGCCCACCGTCTTCGCGAACGTCACCAACCAGATGACCATCGCCAAGGAAGAAATCTTCGGCCCGGTGCTGGCGATCCTGGGCTATGAAACGGTCGACCAGGCCATCGATATCGGCAACGACACCGAGTACGGCCTGGCCGCTTACGTCCAGGCGGGCGACCTGGACAAGGCCCGCAAGGTGGCCGCCAAGCTGCGCGCCGGCCAGGTGTCGATCAACGGCGGCGGCGGAGACCTGATGGCCCCGTTCGGCGGCTACAAGATGAGCGGCAACGGGCGTGAGTGGGGCGACTTCGCGTTCCACGAGTTCCTGGAGGTCAAGGCGGTGCTCGGCTACGCGCCGCAGCAGCAGGCCGCCGAGTAGTTCCAACGCACGTGATCTCCGGCCGGCCGTTCGGCCGGACCGGGCGCCCAAGCCGAGCCAGGTCATCTGGCTCGGCTTTCGTGTTTCCGGGCGGGGCGGTCCTATTTAGCTGTCGGTCTCGCGGGCGCGTCGCCGGGCGCTGATCGACAGCAGGAGAACGCCGAGCGCAGCCGAGGCCAGGGAGCCCAGGACCACGCCGGCGCGCACCTGGGCCTGGTGCAGGGCGTCGGCGCCTGGGAACGCCAGGCCGCCGATGAACAGGCTCATGGTGAACCCCACGCCGCAAAGCGCCGAGACGCCGTACAGCTCCAGCCATTTGGCGCCCGTCGGCCGGCGCGCCCACTTCAGCCCAATGGCGAGCGCCGCGGCGCCGAATACCCCGATCTGCTTGCCGAAGAAGAGGCCGGCGGCCACGCCCAGGCTGACCGTCCCGAAGATCGCGCCGCCCGCTTCGCCCCCCAGCCGGAACCCGGCGGCGACGAAGGCGAACACCGGCAGGATGAAGAAGGCGACGTAGGGATGCAGCGCTTCCATGGTCTCGCTGAGCACGCCCTGGCCGCCCGGGCGCTTGGGCTCCAGCGGCAGGCAGAAGGCGACCGCGACCCCGGCCAGGGAGGTATTGACGCCGGACTTGAGCGTGAAGCCCCAGAGCAGCACGCCGCCAATGGCCCAGAACGAATAGGGCGCGGCGCGCCAGCGCGACATGGCCGCCAGCACCGCCAAGGTGGCCGCCGCGCCGGCCAGCATCGGGAACCGGAGCTCCGAGGTGAACAGCACGGCGATGAGGACGACCGCCGCCAGGTCGTCGGCGATGGCCAGCGTCAGCAGGAAGATGCGCAGCGTCGGCGGCAGGCGCGGCCCGACCACCGCCAGGGCCGCCAGGGCGAAGGCGATGTCCGTCGCCGTGGGGATCGGCCAGCCGGCGCGATGACCACCCGGCAGGTCGTTGATCGCCAGGTAGATCAGCGCCGGCGCCACGACGCCGCCTGCCGCCGCCAGCAGCGGCAGGGCCAGGCGGCGCGGGTTGGAGAGCTCTCCGCGCAGGATCTCGTGCTTGATCTCGAGTCCGACGACGAAAAAGAAGATCGGCATGAGCGCGGTCTTCACCCACGCCGCGACGCTCATTTCCTCGGCGAACGGCCCCAGGCGGACCGCAAGCAGGTGACGGGTGAGGGCGTCGTAGCCGCCTGCCCAGGGCGAGTTGGCCCAGCCGATCGCCGCCACGGCCGCCACCGCCAGCAGCACGCCGGAACCGGTCTCGGTCTTCAGGAAAGCCAGGGTCGAGCGCGTGGACATACGGCCTGGGTAACAAGGGTCCAAGCGCGGCTCTAGCGAAATCGGACGGCGACTCTAAGGTGCCGCGCCAACCAGGCCGGACGCCCGAGGAAACACTATGAGACTGGCAAAACCCCGTATCGCGCCGTTGCAGGACAGCGAGCTCACCGCCGACCAGGCCGAGGCGCTGGAGCCCCTGCGCGCCGGGATGCTGGGTGTGCTCAACATCTTCCGCACCCTGGCGCACGCGCCCAAGGCGTTGGCGCGGTTCAATGACTGGGGCGGCTATGTGCTGTCGCGGCGTAACGACCTGCCAGCCCGGGAGCGCGAGATCGTGATCCTGCGCGTCGGGTTCCTGTGCCGGTCCGGCTACGAGTTCACCCAGCACACCCGGATCGGGCTGCAGTCGGGCCTGACGGAGGCTGAGATCGAAGCCGTCAAGCGCGGCGCGGACGCAGGGTGGAGCGCCGCCGACGCGGCCTTGATCCGCGCTACGGACGAGTTGCACCGCGACCAGTTCATCACCGATCCCACCTGGGCCGAGCTGGGCGCGCATTTCAGCCGCAAGCAGTGCATGGACGTCGTCTTCACCGCCGGCCAGTACACGCAGGTGTCGATGATCCTGAACACCTTCGGAGTGCAACTGGACGAGGGCCAGACTCTCGATCCCGAGCTGAAGGCCTACTGAAGCTTTCCCAGGCCGCGCCCCCGCGGGCGTTGGAACACCAGCCGAAGCCTTCGCGTTAGTCCGCCCGGTCGGGGACTGAGCGGAGATCTACCGGAATGAACAGCATCATCTATCTCGTGGGCCTGGTGGTGGTGGTCCTGCTCGTGCTCGGGTTCCTGGGAATCCGCTAGCGCGTGACAGCCTGAAGTGGATACCGGTTCAAGCGCCCGTCACGCGCTAAAGCTTTGAGTTAGAGACTTTTTATCTGGATCAGGTGATTCCACCTGATCCAGAAAGGCTCTAGCCGAACCCCGTGCGGGGCGGCTAGCTGGGCCGATGCCCGCGTCCCCCGCCTATCGCCCCGACCCGCAGTTTCCCGCCCTGGGTCCTGAGTTCGGCGACCCGGTGAAGGCCGCGGCGTTCCCGGCCACGATCCTGCGCTATCGCAACGACCGGGCCGCGGCCACGGTGGGGCTGGATTCGCTGAGCGACGACGAGTGGCTGGCGCACTTTGGCCGTTTCCAGCCGCTGCCGGACAACATCGATCCGCCGCTGGCCCAGCGCTATCACGGTCACCAGTTCCGGGCCTACAACCCGGACCTCGGCGACGGGCGCGGGTTCCTTTTCGCTCAACTTCGCGAAGCCGCGACCGGCCGGCTGCTCGACCTGGGAACCAAGGGCTCGGGCGAAACCCCGTGGTCGCGGCAGGGGGACGGGCGGCTGACGCTCAAGGGCGGCATGCGCGAAGTGCTGGCCACGGCGATGCTGGAGGCGCTGGGCGTTCCCACCTCACGATCGTTCTCGCTGGTCGAGACCGGCGAGGCCCTGACCCGCGGCGACGAGCCCAGTCCGACGCGCTCGGCGGTGCTGGTGCGGCTGTCCCACAGCCATGTGCGGTTCGGCTCGTTCCAGAGGCATGCCTATTTCGAGGCCAAGGACCGGGTCGGCGCGCTCGTCGATCATGTGGTCGGCCTCTACTATCCGGAGCTGGACGGCGCGAACGACCGGCCGGCGGCGCTGCTGGAGGCGGTCTGTGGCAAGGCGGCGCGGCTGGCGGCCCGCTGGATGGCCGCGGGGTTCGTCCACGGCGTGCTCAACACCGACAACATGAACATCACGGGCGAGAGCTTCGACTACGGGCCGTACCGCTTCCTGCCGAAATCGGACCCGAATTTCGTCGCCGCCTACTTCGACCACAGCGGCCTCTACAGCTTTGGGAGACAGCCGGAGGCGGTGTTCTGGAACCTGCAGCAACTCGCGGGCTGCCTCAGCCTGGTGACCGGAAGCGAGCCCCTGGTCGACGCCCTGAACGGCTTCGGACCTGCGTATCGCCGCGAACTGATGGCCGCCATGCTGGCGCGACTGGGCGTGCGGCCGATGGGCGACGAGGACGACGCCCGCCTGGTGCAGGCGGCGTTCGGAGCCTTGGCCGAGGGGGGCGAGCGGCTGCGCTGGGAGCCCTTCTTCTTCGACTGGTTCGGCGGCGGCGAGGACCGCGCCCTGGCCGGGCCGCGGGCGGACCTCTATGCCGCGGCCGACTTCGCGGAATTCCGCCAGCGGCTGGCCGGCTACGTGGCAGAGCGGCCGGAACGGCTGGAGCACCCCTATTTTGCCCGGCCGGAGCCGGAGGAGCTGTTGATCGACGAGATCGAGGCGATCTGGGCCGACATCGACCAGCGTGACGACTGGAGCGCCTTCCACGCCAAGCTGGCGCGGATCGATGCGGCGCGGGTGGCGTGGGGACTGGCGTCGTAGCTACGGAGCAGCCGTCTTCCGCGACGCCCACTGGGCGAGGACGACGCCGCCGAGCGTGATCGCGGCGCCCAGGCCCTGCAGCGGGCCGATCGGCTCGGCGAACAGCATCCAGCCGAGGTAGGCGGCGACGATCGGCTGGATCAGGACGACCACCGACGCGGTGGAGGTGGGCAGGCGGCCCATGGCCCAGGCGATGGAGCCCTGGCCGGTGACGTGCATCAGCCCCAGGCCGCAGACCACGGCCCAGCCCGCTGCGCCGGCGGGGAAGACCGGTTCGCCCAGGGCCAGGGCCGCCGCCAGCACCAGCGGTGCGCCCACGATGCTAACCCAGAGCATCAGGCGGCTGGCCCCTTCGGTCCTGCGGGCTTGCGCCATGGTCAGGAAGTAGAGCGCGTACCAGAGCGCCGTCAGCGCGGAGAGCGCGTCGCCCAGGGGCTGGTTCTTCAGATTGCCGCCGCCCTTCTCGAAGGCCATCAGCCAGGCGCCGCCGACCGCCGCGGCCACCGCCAGCACGAACAGCGGCCGCGGCCGTTGCTTCAGGAAGATCCAGGCGAAGGCGGTGACGACGACCGGGGTCAGGTTCGACAGCACCGTGGCGTTGGTGACCGAGGTGTAGCGGATGCCATAGTGCCAGAATCCAAGGTCCAGGGCGAAGAACAGGCCGGCCAACAGCGCGAGCCTGGGGGGCGGCCCGATCTTCGCGCCGGTTCGCAGGGTGATCAGCGCCAGCAGCGGCGCCGCCAGCACCAGGCGCCAGAAGCCGGCCGCAGCCGGGCCGACGTCGGCCAACCGCACCAGGATCGGCGACAGGCCGATGACGCAGGCGCCGGCCAGGAGGGTCGCCAGGGCGAGCCCTCGCGATGGCTGCGGCGGCTGTTTGACGGCGGCCTCAGCCAAAGCCCAATTCCTTGCGCAGGTCCGCGCCGGCCATGCCGCGTTCGCGCAGGGACCGCAGCGTTTCGGCCCGGTCGCGCTTGGCGAAGCGCCTGCCGTCCGGGCCGACCAGCAAGGCGTGATGGCGGTAGAGCGGGGTGGGCAGGCCCAGCAGCGCCTGGAGCAACCGCTGGACGTGGGTCGCCTCGAAAAGGTCGCGGCCCCGGATGACGTGGGTGACGCCCTGGAGCGCGTCGTCCACCGTGACGGCGAGGTGATAGGCTATGCCCACGTCCTTGCGGGCCAGCACCACGTCGCCGCCGAGTTGCGGGCGCGCGGCGATGGCGCCTTCACCGTCCTCGACGAAACCGAGGCCCCCGAAACCGCCCAGCTTGCGGGCTGCCGCATCGAGCGAGAGGCGCCAGGCGAAGGGCTCGCCGGCCGCCAGGCGACGGGCTTCCTCGTCGGCCGGCAGCGGCTGGCCGCGGAACGTCTCCATCGCGCCGTGCGGCGCCGAGAGCACCGCGGCCGCCACCTCTTTGCGCGTGCGGAAGCACCGGTAGAGCAAGCCGTCCGCCTGCAGCCGGTCCAGGGCGGCCTGGTAGTCGTCCAGCTGCGCGGACTGGCGGCGAACCGGGGTCTCCCAAGCCACGCCCAGCCAGGCCAGGTCCTCGTAGATCCCCGCCTCGAACTGCGGGCGGCAACGGGTGGTGTCGATGTCCTCGATGCGCAGGATGAACCGCCCACCCGTGGCTCGCGCCGCGGCGAACGCGGTCAGGGCCGAGAACGCATGGCCGCGGTGCAGGTCGCCGGTGGGTGAGGGGGCGAAGCGGGTGACGAACACGCCTGCGGGATAGCGCATTCCAAGCGGGCCGACACGGGTTTGACGCGCCCGGACCAACGCGGCCGGACCTAGTGGTCGCGCATCTTCTTCGTGAACAGGCCCAGGTGGCTGAGCACGCCGTCCAGGAAGGGACGCTCGCCGCCGAGTTCGTCCTTCAGATGCTCGAATTGTTTGAAGGCGGCCATTTCCGCCAGCCCGTGGGCGCTGCACCAGCACGCGATGGTGGCCAGTTCCAGATCCGTCTCGGCCGACGGATCGGCGCCATTCTCGACCATGGTGTCGCGGACCAGCCGATAACCGCTGTCATTGTCGGTCTGCGTGCCCTCGGGCAGCGCCTCCCGTTCGCGGACCATGTCGTACATGACCCGGTAAAGGGCCGGATTGGCTTGCGCGAAACAGACATAGGCGATGCCGATGCCGGTGAGCCCGTGCGGGCCGGGGTCGCGCGCCTTGGCCTCGGCCAGCTGGGTATTCAGCAGCTCCCAGCCCTCTTGGGCGATGGCCTCCAGCAGCTCCGACTTGTCCTTGAAGTGGTGGTAGGGGGCGGCGGGGCTGACCCCGGCCTCGCGGGCGACCGCGCGCAGCGACAGGGCGCTGGGACCCTCGACCTCCAGCAGCCGGCGGGCGGCGTCCACCAGCGCGCGCCGCAGATCGCCATGGTGATACGGGCGGCGTTCGGCGCTCTTCGCGGGCTTCATGGACGTGACCATAATTTCATATCTGAGCGCTGTACACATATCTTGACGGCGATCAGATGAGCTCCTATCTGAGCGTTGTTAAAATAAAAAAGTCCCTCACTCCCCTGAGGGTTCCAACTTAAAAGGTGTGTGTCATGTCTCTCGTAAAGTTTGAACGGTTCTTCGACCGCGCGACCCCGGCTTTCCTGCTGTTCCTCGGCCTCTATGCGGCCGTCGCGACGGTGGGTCTGGGCGGCTGAGCCTCCCCGCTCAGAGTGTCGAACCCGCTTAAGGGGCCCCTCGTGGGCCCCTTTTTCTTGGGGCGCGCCGGCGGCCCGGCCAACCGGCCCGGCTGGCCCTCAAAAAGCCCTTTCAGGTCGTAGAGTTGTCGTCGAATCGAGCTTATATTTTTTCTCGGTCACGTCGTTTTTCGTTGTTGGGGGTGCGTCTTCAGTCCCACTTCAAGCGTCATAAACGCCGACAGGCGTTCGCGGGGGCCCTGCCATGCAGGTGCTTAAGGCTCCGCCCTCCGGATGGCCGTGTCTCGTGCTGAACGCCGATTTCCGGCCGCTCTCCTACTATCCGCTGTCGCTGTGGCCCTGGCAGGAAGTGATCAAGGCCGTTTTCCTCGACCGGGTGGACGTGGTCTCCACCTACGAGCAGGAGGTCCACTCGCCGTCGTTCGCGATGAAGCTGCCCAGCGTGGTGTCGCTGAAGAGCTATGTCGCCCAGGACCGGCCCCCCGCCTTCACCCGCTTCAACCTGTTCCTGCGCGACAGCTTCACCTGCCAGTACTGCACGCACGGCGACGAGCTGACCTTCGACCACGTGATCCCGCGCTCGCGGGGCGGCCGCACCACCTGGGAAAACATCGTCACCGCCTGCGCTCGCTGCAACCTGACGAAGGGTGGCCGCACCCCGCATGAGGCGCACATGCACCCGCGCCTGAAGCCCCGCCGCCCCTCGGCTCATGAGCTGCAGGAACGCGGTCGCCGCTTCCCCCCGCACCACCTGCACGAAAGCTGGCTCGACTACCTCTACTGGGACATCGAACTGGAGGCATAGGGGCGGCCGGGGCTACGGTCTGGCGGCCTCTACGCCAGCGGCAGGGTCACCAGGGCGCGGAGGCCGCTGGGCGTGGCGAGCAGCTCGACGTCGCCGCCGTGGGCGCGGGCGGTGGAGCGGGCGATGGGCAGGCCCAGGCCGATGCCGCCGGCGTCCAGGTTGCGCGACGCATCGGCGCGGTAGAACGGCTGGAACACCCGCTCCAGGTCGTCGCGATCCAGGCCGTCGCCGGCGTCGTCGATCTCGACCACCGCGTGACCGTCCGCGCCGGCCACGCGGATGCGGGCCTGGCCACCGTATTTCACGGCATTGTCCACCAGGTTGACGAACAGCCGCTGCAGCGCCGCGGGATCCCCCTCGACCGTCACCGGGACCGAATCCCAGACCTCCACGTCGCCGCCGACCATGGCGGCGTCGTCGGCCACGCATTCCACCAGCGACAACAGGTCCAGGCGCTCGCGGCGGCGCGGGGTGCTCTCGTTGCGGATGAAGGTGAGCACGCCCTGGATCATCTGTTCCATCTGGCCGACGTCGGACAGCACGGTGTCCTTCAGGGCGGAGGGCGCGCCCTCCAGCTTGAAGCGGATCCGCGCCAGCGGGGTGCGCAGGTCGTGGCTGATGGCGCCGACCATGGCGGTGCGATCGTCGATATAGCGCTTCAGCCGCCCCTGCATGTCGTTGAAGGCCTCGGCGGCGGCGCCGATCTCGGCCGGGCCGGACAGCGCCATCTGCGAGGCGTGCGGGTCGCGGCCCAGGCGCTCGGCGGCCTGCGAGAAGCGCTTCAGCGGCGCGGTGATCCGGCGGGCGAACAGGAGACCCGCGGGGGCCACCACGGCGAAGCCGGCCAGCAGCAGCAGGAAGGTGCGCTTCTGCCAGTCGTTGGGAAATGGCTCGGGACTGGAGCGGACCACCACCCACCGGCCATCCGGGCGGCGCAGGGCGGCGGTGAAGTCGCCCAGGACCATCTCCCGCGGACCGCGGAAGCGGAACCCGGCCGCCCGCCCCGGCGGCAGGTCGCCGGGCGGGCGGCGGTGGTCGAAGGCCATCCTGCGTGGGCGGGGTTGCAG
>DASVNS010000154.1:0-5558 GCA_036383735.1 Phenylobacterium sp.
ATGCACGGCGGCATCGGCATGACCGACGCCCACGACGCCGGCTTCTACCTGAAGCGCGCCCGCGCCGCCGAAGCCGCCTTCGGCAACCAGGCCTACCACCGCGACCGCTACGCCCGCATCAACGGCTACTGAGCCGCGGCCGCCTCAGGTCGTCGCCTTGGCCCCGAAGCGTTCGGCCGAGCGGGCCTTGGCCTTGGCGGCCTCGGTCTGCCGGTCCTTCGGCGGGGCGGTGGTCTCCAGGGCGTGCAGCAGGCGGCGACCGGCCAGGAACACCTCTTCGACGGCCGCGTCGAAGGCAGGCTGGTTGGCCTTGGACGGGGTGTTGAAACCCGACAGCTTGCGGACGAACTGGAGCGAGGCGGCGTGGATCTCGTCGTCGCTCGCGGCGGGGTCGAAGTTGAACAGCGTCTTGATGTTGCGGCACATGGCACGGGTCTCCGGTCGCTGATTAGATAGCGTTTGGCGGGCGCTGGGGAACCCTTCCCTCCTGCGGGCAGGTCAGTTCCGGTCGCCGACGGATCGGGAGGTGGACATGGTGCTCGCCAGGACGCGCGCAGCGATCGCCGCGCTGGCTCTGCTGACCGCGTGCGAGCCCGCGAAGACCACTCGCCAGCCCGAGCCACGACCGGAGCCCGCATCGGCGGATGCGCCGGTCTATCCGCCTGGCGGCGCCGCGCCAGGGGCCACCCCGCGCGAGGACGCCCGGTTGCGCGTGGTGTTCCAATGGCCGCTCTACCTCGCGCGCACCGGACAGCCGGCGCGGGAGAGCGCCGTGGGCTACGTCCGCGCCGACGGGACCTCAGGCGGGGTGATCCTGCTCAATGGCGAGGGCGCGGTGATCCAGCCGATCCCCGGCACGCAGGGACCCGACGCCGCCGAAGCGGCGCGACGCTGGTTGGTGGCGCGCGGCTACCAGGTGCGCTGAGCGGCTATGGCTGCCGCACTATCCCCGGCATTGGTCCGGCGGCTGGTACTGGAATTCGGCGGCGGTGCGCCAGCAGGCCGCGGCCTGACGCTCGGACGTCCAGGCGTAGGCGAGATAGACGCACATCACCGCGAGAGCGGCGCTGACCAGCGCCATCAGGCGGACGACGGCCAGGGTGCGATTGCGCGCGGCAGGCTTGGGGCGGTCGTGCATACGGTCTGGCGTCTGGCCCCTCGGCATGGCGAGCCTTTGGCGGATGCCGCCGCCAAGGGCAAGGTCGGGGACGCGCCCGACGGGTCAGGCAGGACTGCCCGCCCGCGCGAGGGCGCCGACCTGGCGTTCCCCGTGCCATATGACCACCTGGACGGCGCTCAGGTGATCTTCGAGGACGCGACGCGCGCGGGTCATGGCGTCGGCATCGTCCTGGCACTCGATGCTTTCGAAGGCCGGGGACGAGCCGTCGGCGCGGCACGGGTAGAACGTGAACAGCGGCATCATCGGAACTCCCTTGGTGGATGTGGGAGCAGCAGGAAGAACTCCACGTCTCTCGGTTCACCGGCTCCGCGACGTGCGGGGCCCAGCGAAAGCCTGACTATACACCCTTCCGGGCGGGACTGAGTCCGTCACCCGACAGTTGGGTCAAGAAGCCGTCCGGTCGTTGCGTTCGAGCGCCGCCGAAAGCCGAGCCATGGCGCCGCCCAGCTGCACGCGAAGCTCGTTGGCGGTGACCAACACGGGCGCCGAGACACCCCAGAAGATCATCAGCGCCACCACCGAACCATCCGGCGCCGCGCCGTTCGCCTTCAGGAACAGCGTGAAGCCCAGCGCACCGCCCCCCAGCATCACCAGGGCGCCACAGAGCGGCCCCCTGACCAGTCCGGCCACCAGGACGGCGGCGACGTAGAGCATGAACGGCGACAACCCGCCCAGCTTGGGCCCGAGCGCCGCGCGCGCCAAGGTCGCCGCGCCGACGAGCAGCACAGCCACGACGATCGAGATCAACGCCTGGAGGATCATCCTCCCCGGTGGGACGCGGGTGGCCATGCCGCAGAGTTGGCGAACCTGAGCCATCAAGGCAACCACCTTCGCGGATTGGACGAGACGCGAAGCGCCGGGCGTGCTTGACCGGCCCGACACACAGGTGGGCCATGAACGACCGCGACGTCTATCTGAAGCTGGCCGCCCTGGCCGAGGAGCTGTTCGGCCTGTCCAACGAGGCCGAGACCCTGGTCGGCCAGACCGCCCTGCGCACCACGGCAAGCACGATCGCGGGCGCCGCCAAGGCGATCTACGACCATGCGCTGGGCGGCGCGGAACATTAGGCGGCGCTTTCGGGCGCAGGTTGGCCATCGCGACAATCGGCCGCGAGCCACGCCCGCCGACGGCAAGGTCATCTACAGCAGGCCCCGAACCCAACCCAGCAGGTCGCAGAGCGGCTGACGCAACAGCCAGGCCGCGAACGCCAGCGCCACGAGCCAGGCCAGCACGCCCGCGACCCGCGCCGCGATCCGGTGCGGCGGCGTCGGCTGGACCTGGTTGGTGAACCGCTTGAGCGTGGCCGGCCGGTAGTTGGCGGCGGGATGCTCCATCCGCTGGATGGCCGCCCATGACAGCTCGGCCCGCGTCTTCGGCCCGGTGCGGTCGCGATAGCCGGTCAGGAAACCGATGAAGTCGAACGCCCAAGGCGCCAGGCGGCTGCCGTCGCGCCCGATGCGCCAATCGGCGAACGGCGTCCGTTCCGACTTGGCCTTGGCAAGCTCCGAGGCGCCGCCCCATTCGAACTTCAGCCCGGCCCGGAGCGCGCCCACCGCCACCCAGACCAGCGCGCCGCTGGACAGCCCGAGCTCGGCGTTGCCGCCGCCCACCGATCCATGGCTGCCCGGGAACCAGCACTGCTGGAAGGGGCGGTTCGAGCTGGTCACGAACCCCGGCCGCTGGGGATAGTCCACCTGGCGACCGTGGGCGGCCGCCCATTCGGCGTTCAGCTTGTCGATGTTCGCGATCTCCGTGACGTCGAACACCTTGCGGTCCTCGTCCAGGGCGCAGGCGTGCCTCAGCGAGGAGATCAGCGAACTGGCTCGGGTGTCGTGGAACCGGTACTTGCGGTTCAGCAGCGTCGAGAGGAATGGGACAGACGGGGGCAGGCCCAGGGAGCCCACCGTGTCCCAGAGTCCCACATACATCATCCGGTAGATCTCGAGCGGCGGCGGCTCGGGGGGCGGGATGGGTTCGGCGAGGGTCTCCGGATTCACCTCGCTGAAGTCCACGGCGCGCCGCGCCCAGACATCGGGTGACCTTGCAGGCGGACCCTGCGACGTATCGAGCGGCGCCTCGGACAGGTCCTCGGGTCCGGCGGCGATCGGCCGGCCGGTGCCGGGCACGCGGTTGCCGAAGTC
Source organism: Phenylobacterium sp. (assembly GCA_036383735.1). Taxonomy (GTDB): domain Bacteria; phylum Pseudomonadota; class Alphaproteobacteria; order Caulobacterales; family Caulobacteraceae; genus Phenylobacterium. The sequence continues at coordinate 3,322 of DASVNS010000154.1, forward strand.
GGCGCGGAAGTTGATCAGCTCCGAATCCGACGGCGCGGCCTTGCTCCGGTACAGCCGGATGGCGCTCGGGATCTGCTCGAAGCAATCGCGCCGGACGATGCCGCACTTGCGGATCAGCCCCACCAGGCTGCGGGCCGTATAGGCGCCGCGGCTGAAGCCGAAGACGAAGATCTCGTCCCCCGGCTCATAGTTCAGGACCAGGAAGCGGTAGGCGGCCTCGATCTTCTCGTCGATGCCGCGGCCGAGCGCCCCGCCCAGCACGCCGATCAGCCGGTCCACGAACGGCGAGACGCCGGTCGCGACGCCCACCCCCGCATCGTAGAACACCACTTGCTGCAAGCCGTCCCACCCGTGTCGCGAGACGCTTTTTGCCAGCCGGGCGACGTTGGTCAGGCTGGGCATCCGCAGGTCGTTCCACGTGCCGTCGCAGAAGACCGCCAGACGCTTGCGGGCGGCGCCTGGTGCGCGGACGCGCGTCCTTGCCGGTGGCATGAGCGGGACCCCTTTGTTGGGTTTCCCGCACTCTAGGTTGTTCAGATATGCTGTTCAACATCCGCGGGCGTAGCTCTGCGGGTCGAAAACCCGACGGAACGGTCGCGTCGCGAACCGGTTTGGCGTGCGTCCACGCAGCTCTGGAGAACCACATGACCACGTCGCATGCTCGACAGTTTTCGCCTTCAAGCGCCGATACCTTGAAACCCAAGCCGTAGCGTTGCGTTTCAAGTCTCCGATGCAGAGGCCCCTTACCCTGTCACAGAACAGCCTGCTCGAAGCCCTCCCCGCTGCCGACTATGCCCTTCTGGCCCCCCATCTGGTGCAGGTGGATCTGGATCGCGGCCGGCTGCTCTACGATCCCGGGGATCCGATCGACCAGGTCTACTTCCCTCATGACGGGGTGATCTCGCTGATGACCCTGATGTCGAACGGGGCGGCGATCGAAAGCTCGACCATCGGTCCCGAAGGCGCACTCGGCTTGATGGCCGCCGTCGCACCGCGGCAATCGCTGAGCCGCGCCATCGTCCAGACGCCGGTGCGTGCGGCGCGGATCGGCGTCGAGCGCCTCCGCCACGTCTGGGAGAAGAGCGCCGTGCTCCGCCACCTGGCGGACCGCCACGGCGAGGCGCTCTACGGCCATGCGATCCAGTCGGTGGCCTGCAATGCCCTGCATTCGGTGGAAGCGCGGTTCTGCCGCTGGCTGCTCACCTGCCACGACCGGATTTCCACCGACACCCTGGCCCTGACCCAGGAGTTCCTGGCCGACATGCTGGGCGTGCAGCGAACCACCGTGACCGCCGTCGCCCGATCGCTGCAGGAACGCGGCGTGATCCGCTATCGGCGCGGCGTGGTCGATATCCTCGACCGAGCGGGACTGCAGATGCTGAGTTGCGAATGCTACGGCGTCATCCGCAACCACTACCGTCGATTGCTGGGGACCTGAGCGGCATAGGTTGCGCGAAACGAACCTGCACGGTCGCGGAACGCCCGGTCATGCGCCGTGGACCATGCGGCCGGCGATCAGCGTGGCCCGCACGCGCCCTGCCACGGGCGCGGCCAGGATCTCGTGAAGCGGCGCCTCCAACAGGCAGAGATCGGCGATGGCGCCCGGCTGGATCCGCCGTGGCGTCCGGCCCGGCCCGGCCGGATCGTCGAGGTAGAGGGCCAGGGCCTGGGCCGGCGCGACCCGCTCGCCGGGGCCTAGCAGACGCCCGCCCTTGCTGGTGCGGTGAACGGCGGCCGCGACGCCGGCCCAGGGATCGGGCGAGGCATAGGGCGCATCCGAGCTGGCCGCGACCGGGACGCCCGCGTCCAGCAGGCTCCTCAAGCGGTAGAGGTCGGGCTGGTCCTGCGGCGCGACGTGGGCCGCATAGCGATCGCCGCGCTCGTGGATGAAGGCCGGCTGGGTGACCACCGTCAGTTTCAACCGCCTCAAGGTGTCGATGGCGGCGGGCGGGATGACGCCGCCGTGTTCCACCCGGTCGCCCACCTGCGCGCCCGCGGCCTCGAAGGCGGCGAGCGTCACGGCCAGCTCGCCGGCGGTGACGCAGTGCACGGCGACCCGGCGGCGCTGGGCGCGGGCGGCGACGATACGGGCCGCCATGTCGTCGATGTCAGGCAGGCTGTGGTCGTCGAGCAGCACCTTGAGCGGGCCGACAGCGAAGGCGGCGTCGGCAGGCGCCTCCAGTGGCCCTCCGCTCATCAGCATGAGACGCTGCGGCAAATCCCCCGCCCGGTGGGCC